>DASSBO010000306.1:0-7612 GCA_035698655.1 Streptomyces sp. | reverse complement strand
CGGGGCGCCGGTGCCGGCGTGCCCGGCCGGGGCGGCGGCGGCCGGCGGGTGCCCGGCTGCGCCGGGGAGGAGGCGCGTCAGCACCTTCTCGTCCCCGAACGAGCCGGCCTTGGTGACGACGCGCAGGCCGTCACCCGTCCGCATCTCGACGACGCCGGGCTCACGTTCGCCCACGACCCGCAGGTGCGGGACGCCCGCCGCGCCGAGCACGGCCCGCGCCGTCTCGCCGCCGGCCGCCACGAGGGTGCCGGCCGCGCCGAGGCCCGCCCGGGCGACACCGGCCAGGGCGGCCGCCATGTCGGCGGCCCGCGCGGGGTCCACCGGCTCGGCCGGGTCGGGCCGCACGACGACGTCCCGCCCGGCGTGCAGCGCGTCGGCGACCCGGTGGGCGGCCGCGTCACGGGCGGCGGTGTCCGTGACGCTCACCGGCACCGGCACCGGCACCGACACCGGCAGCGCCTCGGTCGCCTCGAGCAGTGCCGCGCACTGGGCGCGTGCCACGTCGCTGCGGCTGCCGACGCACACCAGGGCGGGCCGCGGCAGCGCACGCGCAGCGGCGTCGCCGCGGCCGGGCGGGAAGCCGGTCAGGTGGTGGGCCAGTCCGCCGGAGCCGACCAGCAGGACGGGCAGTGCCCGGCAGGCCCGCACGGTGGCGGCCAGGTCCTCGTCGGTGACGCTGTCGACGATCACCGCGTCGGCCTGCCCGATCAGCGGGGCGAGGCCGCGGTCCGCGCCGTCCGCCGGCAGGTGCGCCACCTCCAGTCCCGCGGCGCGCAGTTGCCGCGTCAGCGGTATCCGCGAGGGGTGGGCGTCCGTCAGCGGCCGGCCGTGCAGCAGCACCTGTCCGTCCACGACGGTGCGGCCGGTGGCCGGGAACGCCGGTGCGACGACGGCGAGCGGGCGCGGCTCGCCGGGAGCCGCCCGCTCCCGCAGCGCGGCGAGGCAGGCGGCGGTCTCCGGACCGATGTTGCCGCGCAGCGTGGAGTCGATCTTCTTGTAGACCAGGGTGTGCGGCCCGGACCTGCGGACGACGGCTGCGACCCGGTCGGCGGCCTGCGGGCCGGGCAGGTAGCGGCTGTCGGTGTCGACGGCGACGACGCTCGCCTGTGGCCACTCGGCGCCCGCGTGCAGGGCCACGGCCGTGTGCTCCCGGTCGGCGAGGGCGGCGGCGCTGTCCGCGGCGCCCGACAGGTCGTCGGCGACGAGGAGGACGGCCGGTCCGGCGGCCGTCAACGGGTCTCCGGGGTGCGCTCGGCCGCCGTCGCCGTCCCGCGGACGTCGTCGGTGGCGGGGGCGGCGGACGGCGCGCTCACCTCGGCCGTCTGCTGTGCCTCCTCGGGGGAGTGCCGCTCCAGCCGCCGGTGGTACCAGGCCGTCAGGACGGGCACCAGCAGCGACGTCACCACGACGGAGGCGGCCACCAGGATGGTGGCCTGCGCGGCCGCAGCCTTGTAGGCGGGGTTGGCCGCGGCGACGATGGCCGGCACGGCGGCCGCGTTGCCCGCCGTGCTGGCCGCGGCGAGTCCCGCGATGCCGTTGCCGCCGATCAGCCGGTCGGTGGCGTAGAGGGTGGTGCCGCTGACCACGAGGACGAGCAGGCCCAGGCCGATGCCGAGCAGTCCGGCCCGCCACACGGCGCCCAGGTCGATGCCGGCGCCGAGCGCGAAGCCGAAGAACGGGATGCACACCGGTACGGCCGCGCCGAGGAAGGTGCGCATCTGCGGGTCGAGGTTGCCGAGGATCATGCCGACGACCAGGGGCAGGATCGCGCCCAGCAGGGTCTGCCAGGGGAAGGCGGACAGGCCGGCCGCGCCGAGCGTCACCATGGTGAGGAACGGGCCGGACTCCAGGCTCATCAGGGAGTAGGAGGCGACGTCGCGCGGGCGCCCGAACTGGCTCATCAGGGCCATGTACAGGCCGCCGTTGGTGTCGTTGAGCGCGGCGACGACCGCCAGCGTGGAGATCCCGGCGAACACCCCGCCGTCGACGGGTGCCTCGCCGAGGAAGTGCCCCAGCACGACGCCGACCAGCACCGCGACGCCGACCTTGACGGCCAGCAGCGCGCCGCCCTTCTTCAGGATGTACGGCGTCGTGCGCAGTTCGATCGTCGCGCCCATGCACACGTAGAACACGGCGAGGATGGTGAGCGCGCCGGAGAACAGCGCGCCGGTGAACGAACCGAAGAACTCGCCGGTTCCCGGGTGCACGGTGTTGATCAGTGCCCCCACCAGCAGGGGAATCAGCATCATGCCGCCCGGAACCCGCTCCAGGGACGCCTTGATCGGTACCGACATGTGAGCCTGCCTTTCCACGTGGTGCGGGGCCCGGCCAGGGTGTGCCGGAAGTCGTCGGACTCCGGCGGGAACGTACAAGTGATTGCGCGGTTCGCGCAAGATGCACAGACCGCGCATCGAGATCGCGCGTCGATGGGGTGAAGGATCGGGTGCGAGCCTGTCGGTGGTGCGGCGGGTGGGGGATGATGTGGGGGCACCCGCTCCGGTGTTCTGACGGAACAAGACAGGGCGGGTCCGGGGCGAACGGGGCCTGACCGGGGGACATGGGGACCACGGGGGAGCGGGGCGGCCGGCCGTACGGGCCCGCGCGAACAGGAAGCACGATGACCCAGCCACCAGGCCCTCCGCCGCAGGGCGGCTACGGCCCGCCGCCGCCCCCCAACGGGCCGCCGCCCGGCCAGTCCGGGCAGCCCGGACAGCCCGGACAGCCGTGGCAGCCGCCGCAGCCGCCGCAGGGCGATGCCTACGGCTACCCGCAGGCCGGGCAGCCGCCGCAGGGAGGCGGCTACGGCTACCCGCAGGCGCCCTACGGCACGCCGCCCGGCGGCTTCCCGCCGCCTCCACCCGGCGGCCAGGGCTCCGGGAGCGGCGGCAAGATCGCCCTGATCATCGCCGGTGCCGTGGCGATGCTCGCGCTGCTCGCCGGCGGCGTCTGGCTGGCGGTCGGCGGTGACGACGACACCGACGTCGTGGTCGCGCCGAGCGTGAGCGCGGACCCGACGGCCGGCGCCGACGGCGGCACCGGCACCACCACCGAGCCGACCGACGACCCGGTGTCCGAGCCGACGAGTGACCCGTTCGACGACGGAGGCGGCAACGGCGATGCGCCGGCCGCCGACGACTTCCGCGGGCAGTGGACAGCCGGCGCCGGCAAGGTCCTCACGATCGGTGACAAGTTCGAGTACGGCGAGCATGCCGGGAAGTACAACCTCAACTGGATCGATGCCGGCGGCGGTGACGGCATCTGCCTCGGCTTCGGCGAGATGCAGGGGCACGACCTGCACCTGACGGTCACCTGCAACGGCAAGGAGGTCAGCGCCACGGCGCGCAAGACCTCCGACGGTCAGGGTGTCGACCTGGCCTGGGACGACGGGTCCACGGACAGTCTCAGCTGGGAGGGTTCCATCGGCTGACCGACGGCCCATGTCCGGGCGGTGCAGGGCGGGTTCGTCCTGCACCGCCGGGCCCCGGCCGGGCGGGCCCGCCTCACGCTGCGTGCGGCGGGCCCGTCGTGCCGCGGACGACGAGCTTCGGGTCGAGGACCGCCTCCCGCGGCAGCGCGAGGCGGTCCTCCAGGCGTTCCACCGCGTAGCGCACCGCGTGCTCCGCGAGCAGCACCGCGTCCTGACGGACCGTGGTGAGGCCCAGCGGCATCAGGTGCGAGAGGTGGCTGTCGTCGTAGCCGACGACGGAGACCCGCCCCGGCACGTCGACGCCTGCCCGCACGAAGCCCATCAGCAGCCCCATCGCGCTGCGGTCGTTGCCGGCCAGGACGGCCGTGGGCAGCCGGTCCTGCGCGAGCAGCGTGTGCGCCGCGGCCAGGCCGGCGTCCTCGTCGTGTGCGCCGGGCAGTACCCGGGCCCACTCCGCCAGACCGTGCCGGCGCATCGCCGCCCGGTAGGCGCGGCGGCGTTCGGCCGAGCCGGAGGCCCGGCCCCCGTCGACGTGCACGATGCGGCGGTGCCCCAGCTCGACCAGGTGGTCCATGGCCTGCCGCACCCCCTTGGCGTCCGCCGAGCGGACGGTGTCCAGCTGCGCCCCCGGCACCCGGCGGCCCACGCACACCGCGACCGTGCGCCGCCCCAGCGCCTCGAGTTCCTCCGCGACGGCCGACGGGCCGAGCAGGATCAACGCCTCGCAGCGGTGGCTGAGCAGGGCCTCGACCGCCCGCCGTTCGTCGCGGCCGGGCGCCTTCGCGCTGAGCAGCACCTCGTAGCCGCGCCGTTCGGCCTCCGGGTAGAGCGCCTCGACCAGGTCCGCCTCGAAGGGCTGGTGCACCGTGAGCAGCACGCCCAGGGTGCGGCTGCGGCCGCGGGCGAGCAGCCGGGCGGCGGTGTCGGGGCGGTAGCCCAGCTCGTCGGCGACACGCAGCACCCGTTCGCGTGTCCGCGGTGCGGCGCCCGGCTGGTTGCGCAGGACGAGGGAGACCAGCGCCCGTGACACGCCGGCCCGGGCGGCGACGTCCGCCATCGTCGGACGGCGACTGCCTGCCGTCTCCACCGGATCAGCGCCCCCTTCTGCCCGCTTCACCTCGCGCCCCTCTTGACGCCGCGTTCGCCGGGCGGCCATCGTAACGGGAACTAGAGCGCGCTAGTAGAGCGCGACAGTCCCGGATACACGCCGGAAGCGAGACCGCGAACGCAGCAGCATTCCTCGTGGCATAAAGGGTGTGACGGACAGGAAAGGTGGGCATCGTGCTGCCTGAACTCGTGACCCGGCTCGTGGACACCCGGGTGAAGGACCCCTCCGCCTTCGCCACGGCCGCCGCCCGGCGGGTACGCGCCGACTCGCCGCTGGGCGAACACGGCCGCGCCATGATCATCGCCGCGGACCACCCGGCGCGCGGTGCCACCGCCGTCGGCGCCGACCCGTCCGCCATGGCCGACCGTTTCGAACTGCTCGACCGGCTGTGCACGGCCCTGCAGCGGCCCGGCGTGACCGGCGTGCTCGGCACCGCCGACATACTGGAGGACCTGCTGCTCCTGGGCGCGCTCGACGGCAAGAGCGTCTTCGGCTCCATGAACCGGGCCGGGCTCGCCGGCTCGTCCTTCGAAATCGACGACCGCTTCACCGGCTACGACGCCGGGACGATCGCCGCCATGGGCTTCGACGGCGGCAAGATGCTCACCCGCATCGCGCTGGACGACCCGGCCACCGCCTCCGCCCTGCAGCGCACCGCACACGCCGTCGACGAGCTCGGCGACCGCGGGCTCGTCGCGCTCGTCGAACCGTTCCTCTCCAGCTGGCACGACGGCCGGATCCGCAACGACCTGAGCGCCGACGCCGTCGTCACCGCCGTCGGCATCGCCTCGGGACTGGGCCGCAGCAGTGCCCACACCTGGTTGAAGCTCCCCGTGGTCGACGACGGCATGGAGCGGGTCCTGGCCGCCTCCACCCTGCCGGCCCTGCTGCTCGGCGGGGACGTGGACGATCCCGAGGCCGCCTTCGCCGCCTGGCGCCGTGCGCTGCGGCAGCCCACCGTGCGCGGGCTCGTCGTCGGCCGGTCCCTGCTCTATCCCGCCGACGGCGACGTCGCCGGCGCCGTGGACCGGGCGGTGAGCCTGCTGTGAGGACCGACCGCGAACTGCACCTGCCCGCCGGCTCCACCGCCCGCGGCGACCTCCGGCTCGCCGTCACCCCCGAGACGGCCGGCTGGCGCCACTCCGGCCTGCACGTACTGGAACTGCCGCCCGGCGGCGCGCACACCTTCGGCACCGACGCGAGCGAGTACCTGCTGCTGCCGCTGGCCGGCTCGTGCACCGTCACCGTCGCCGGCTACACCTTCAAACTGGCCGGCCGCTCCGGGCCGTTCACCGGCACCACCGACTTCGCCTACCTCCCGCGCGACGCCGAGGCACGCGTCGTCAGCGAGCACGGCGGCCGGTTCGCGCTGCCCTCCGCCCGCTGCGAGCGGGCCCTGCCGCCCCGGTACGGGCCGCGCGACGGCGTGCCCGTCGAACTGCGCGGCGCGGGCGTGTGCTCGCGACAGGTGCACAACTACTGCCTGCCGCACACCTTCGACGCCGACCGGCTCCTGGTGTGCGAGGTGCTCACCCCCGGCGGCAACTGGTCCTCCTACCCGCCGCACAAACACGACGAGGAACGGCCCGGCAAGGAGAGCGAACTCGAGGAGATCTACTACTTCGAGATCGCCGGCCGGGACGGAGGAGGCGGGACGGACGGCCTCGCCTACCAGCGGGTGTACGGCACCGCGCACCGCCCGCTCGACGTGCTGGCCGAGGTCCGCTCCGGCGACACCGTGCTCGTCCCGCACGGCTGGCACGGCCCCTCGATCGCCGCGCCCGGCCACGACCTGTACTACCTCAACGTCATGGCCGGGCCGGGGCCGGAACGGGCCTGGCTCATCTGTGACGATCCGGCGCACTCCTGGGTACGCGGCTCCTGGAAGGGCCAGGAGACCGATCCGCGCCTCCCCTTCGGCGGCCCCGCGAACCGACCTGCGAAAGGACGCTGACATGCAGACCATCGAGCACTGGATCGACGGCCGCGCCGTCGCCGGCGTCTCCGGCGACACCGCGCCGGTGTTCGACCCGGCCACCGGGCGGGAACAGTCCCGCGTGACGCTCGGCACCGCGGCCGACGTCGACGCCGCCGTGCAGGCCGCCTCCCGCGCCTTCGACGAGTGGGCCGACTCCTCACTCAGCCGCCGCACCCGCGTGCTGTTCGCCTTCCGCGACCTGCTCGAGCGGCACGAGGACGAACTGGCCCGGCTGATCTCCGCCGAACACGGCAAGACCGTGGCCGACGCCCGCGGCGAGGTGGTGCGCGGCCGCGAGGTCGTCGAGTTCGCCTGCGGCATCGGCGACGTCCTCAAGGGCGGCTACTCCGACCAGGTCTCCGGCGGCGTCGACGTGCACGACTTCCGGCAGCCGCTCGGCGTCGTCGCCGGCATCACGCCGTTCAACTTCCCCGCCATGGTGCCGATGTGGATGCATCCCGTCGCCCTGGCCTGCGGCAACACCTTCGTGCTCAAGCCCAGCGAACGCGACCCCTCCGCGGCGAACCTCGTGGCGCGGCTGTACGCCGAGGCCGGGCTGCCCGACGGCGTCTTCAACGTCGTGCACGGCGACCGGGCCGCCGTGGAGGCCGTGCTGGACCACCCGGGCATCGAGGCCGTCTCGTTCGTGGGTTCCACCCCGGTCGCCCGCAGCATCCACGAACGGGCCTCGGCCGCCGGCAAGCGCGTCCAGGCGCTCGGGGGCGCCAAGAACCACGCCGTCGTGCTGCCCGACGCCGACCCCGCCTACGCCGCCGGGCAGATCGCCTCCGGCGCCTACGGCTCGGCCGGTGAACGCTGCATGGCCGTCTCGGTCGCGGTCGCCGTCGGCGAGGCCGGTGACGCGCTGGTGCGCGAACTCGAGGCCGCCGCCCGGGCGGTGAAGGTCGGCCCCGGAGACGCCGAGGACACCGAGATGGGGCCGCTGGTCACCGAGGAGGCCCGGCAGCGCGTCGAGGCCGCGGTGGGCACGGCCGCCGCGCAGGGCGCCACCGTCGTCGTCGACGGGCGCGGGCTGAAGGTCGCCGGGCACGAGGACGGTTTCTTCACCGGCCCGACCCTGCTCGACCGCGTCGCCACG
>DASSBO010000305.1:0-6505 GCA_035698655.1 Streptomyces sp. | reverse complement strand
GAGGATCCGCTCGGCCAGGCCGGGGCCGGCCGCCTCGGCGGCGGCCTCGATGCCGCCCGCGCTGACGGCGGAGCCGACCTGCTCGCTGTGCGCGCCCAGCTGCGCCGCCGCCTCGGTGCCCTGGAACGTGCTCATGACCTGGCTCTCGAAGAACGAGCCGGCGACGGCGATGCCGAGCGCCGTGCCCACCTGCTGGAAGGTCTCGTTGATGCCGGAGGCGACGCCGGCCCGGGCCGGTTCTGCGACCCCGATGGCCAGCGCGGCGCGAGTCGGCTGGAAGAGGCCGAAGGCCGCACCGGTCACGATGAGGCTGGGCGCGAGAGCCGTCCACGCGTCGTGCGCCCCGCTGCGGTGGGTCAGCAGCAGGGCGACGCCCAGCGCCACCTGCGAGACGCCCAGGATGACGCGGAAGGGCACCTTCCCGGTCAGGCCGCCGGTCAGCGCGCCGAAGACGAACATCCCCAGCGTCAGGGGCAGGAACTGCAGCCCCGCCTCCCAGGCCGAACTGCCCAGCACGCTCTGCAGGTAGGTCGTCTCGATGAAGATCGGCGGCAGCCCCGCGGCGTTGGCCAGGAAGGTCACCGCGCACACTCCGAGGAACGTGCGTCCGCGGAACATGCTCAGGTCGAACATGGCCTGGTCGCCGCGGGCGCGGGCCACACCCAGAAAGACGATCAGGGACAGTGCGGCGACGGCGTACAGCGTGACGTTGGTCGCGGAGAACCAGCCGTCGGTGTTCCCGCGGATGATCGCGAGGACCAGCGCCGCCAGCGACACGGTGAAGGTGACCATGCCGACGAAGTCGGGCGCCGCGGCGCTCTCCAGCCGTGACTCGCGCAGCTTGCGCATCGCCACCGCACCGCTGAGCAGCCCGACCGGCACGTTGAGGAAGAAGATCCACCGCCAGCCGGGGCCGTTGGTCAGCGCACCGCCGATCAGCGGACCCGTCGCGGCCGCGACGCCCACCGCCGCGCCGAACACGCTGAACGCGGCGGCACGCTGCTTGCCGTGGAACTCGTGTCCGAGCAGGGCGGGACCGACGGCGAACATGATCGCCGCGCCGACGCCCTGCACACCCCGGCTGACGTTGAGCACGTCGATGTCGCCGGCCATGCCGCAGGCCAGGGACGCCAGCGTGAAGACGGCCAGCCCGGCGAGGAACATCCGCTTGCGGCCGCTGCGGTCACCCAGCGATCCCGCCGTCACCAGGAACGCGGCCAGCGTCAGGGCGTAGGCGTCGAAGACCCACTGCATCTGGCTGAAACTCGCGTCCAGCGACCCGCGGATCCCCGGCAGGGCGACCGACACGACACTCAGATCCAGCATGAGCATGAACGTGCCGATCGAGACCACGGCCAGTGTCCACCACCGTGGTGCGGAAGAGGGGCGGCGCGTTGCCGTCATTTCTCTACCTTCCTTCGCAGGTCGTTCCGGGGGATAGCACCTACTAAGAGCAGGCGGTCCGCCGGTGCACTCCCTGCCGGTCCGAGAAATCTCAGGCGCGCCGCCGCGCGGTCAGGCCGAGCACCTCGTAGGGGTGGTCCGACCAGGCGCGACGCGATCCGGCCAGCGGGTCGCAGCCGGTCCGGTCGGTGGTGTCGAAGATCCGCGTGCGCCGCTCCGGCAGCAGGTGGCACGGCCAGCCGGGGTCGCCGGTCGCTGCGAAGGCGGCCCATGCCGCCCGCATGCGCCGGGAGAGAGCCGACACCTCGCCGGACGGGGCGTCACCCAGCAGGTGCCGCGCCAACGGCGTGTGCGCGGTGCCGAAGAGGAGCGGCACGTCGATGCCGTGGCACGCGCCGAGCGGCCGGCCGGGGCCGGGGGCGGGCCAGTCCAGCTGGTAGGCGTGCACCGGGCCGCCCGCGGCGGCCTGTGCCTCGGCGAGCCGCAGGCTCGGAATGCGGCAGAGCCAGTCCGAGGTCACCCGCTCGTAGAGCTCCTCGGGCCCGGCGTCGGGGAACCGGGCGCGGTAGGCGGCCGGGCCCTCCTGAGCACCCGGCCCGAACACGCGCAGCGCCCACTCGGCCCGGTCCGCCGTCACCGCCCCGAACTCGCGCCGCTTCGCCATGAACATCCGGTACTCGTTCCGGTTGCAGCCGATGAGCAGCGGCACCTCACGGGCGGCGCCCGCAGCGACCGCGTCCCAGGGGGTGCGGGTGAGGTGGCCCGAGCCGACGACGGGGGCGAACAGCGTCTCGCTGTGGGCGAGCACGCCCCATCGCCCGGCGCGGTCGGCCATCGTCGCGAAGACGTCCTCGGCCGCCTGGACCAGCAGGTGCGGATCGACCTCCGCCAGGTCGTCGAGCGTCGGCGTGCGTCCGACGGCGGCGCAGATGTCCGCCGCGACGTCCGAGGCCAGCTCCGGTGAGAGGAAGGCGCCGGGCACGCTCTGCGCGATGGCCCGGCCGAACAGCCCCCGCGCCGGCGCGACGTCCAGCAGCGCGGCAAGCGACCCGGCTCCGGCCGACTCGCCGAAGACGGTCACCCTGTCCGGGTCGCCGCCGAACGCGGCGGCGTTCTCCCGCACCCAGCGCAGCGCGGCCACCTGGTCGAGCAGCGCCCGGTTGTCCGGTGCGCCGTCGATCCGCGCGAAGCCCTCCACGCCGACGCGGTAGTTGAACGTCACGACGACTGCGGCCGACTCCCTGGCCTGCACCGCGCCGTCGTACACGGGGTCGGCGGCGCTGCCGAAGGTGTAGGCCCCGCCGTGGAACCACACCAGGACCGGCAGCCGCGCGGCGCCGGGGTCCGGCGTCCACACGTTGACGGTGAGGCAGTCCGGGGCCGGCGACGGCCGTGCCGCGCGGGCGGCCGCCGGGTTCAACCGGTCGTGCTGGGGCGGCGGGGGCCCGAAACGCAGCGCGTCCCGGACACCGTCCCACGGCTCGGGCGGCACCGGGCCGCGGAACCGCAGCGCGCCGAAGGGCGGCCGGGCGTAGGGGATCCCGCGGAAGACGGCCACCCCCGACTCGTGGCGTCCCCGCACCCGGCCGTGACCGGTACGCACCACGGGCGCCGGCGCGCCGTGCCGGGGGTCCTGGCGGGCCGTCACCGCCGCGGCTCTTCCGGGGCGGCGAAGCCGGGCAGCCAGCGGACGGCCTCGGCCCGGAAGGGGATCTCGCAGTCGAGCTGGCACAGCACCGCGGTCGCGCTGCCCACCACGCGGTTGATCAGCACGTACGAGGGCGGCAGGTTCAGCTGCCGCAGGATCCCGTCCCGGCCCAGCCGGGACGTCTGGCTGAACTCCGACCGCAGCCACTCGCGGGTGAAGTGGTAGGTCTCCTGCACCGACGGGGTCGCGATGGGACGCAGGAAGGCCTGCAGAGTCTCCATGTCGAGTTCCGCGGAGGGCCTGAGGAAGCCTTCCGCCTCCAGCAGCCTCCGGGCCTCGTCCCAGTCCTCCTCGACCGCCAGCCGGTGGAGCCGGCCGAGCGCCGGCGGGAAACCGTCCGGCAGGTGCTTGACCGCGCCGAAGTCGATGACGCCCAGCCGGCCGTCCGCCAGGAGGCGGAAGTTGCCGGGGTGCGGATCGGCGTGCAGCATCCCGGCACGTTCGGGCCCGGAGAACAGGAAGCGGGTGTACGCCAGCGCCAGCCGGTTGCGTTCCTCCGGCGACCCGTCGTGGATCACCTGTGCCGCGGACCTGCCCTCCAGCCACTCCGTGACCAGGACCCGCTCGGTGAAGTCGACGACGCCGGGCACCCGCACCTCGTCGCTGCCCGCGTAGGCGTCGGCGAAGCCCCGCTGCGCGGCGGCCTCGAGCCGGTAGTCCAGTTCCTCGGAGACCCGGGCCCGCAGTTCGTCGAGCATGGGGCCGACGTCCAGGCCGGGCGCGACGACGGAGAACAGCCGCAGGAGCCCGGCCAGCCGTGCGTAGTCGCCCAGCAGCGCCTCACGGCTCCCCGGGTACTGGATCTTGACGGCCACCTCGCGGCCGTCCCGCCACACGGCCCGGTGCACCTGCCCGATGGACGCCGCCGCGGCCGGCTCGTCGTCGAAGGAGTGGAAACGTCCGCGCCAGTCCGCCCCCAGCTCCGAGGCCAGCACCCGGTGGACGTGCGCGGCGGGCAGCGCAGGCGCCGCCTCCTGCAGCCTGGTCAGCGCCGCACGGTACGGGCCGACGGCCTCGGGCGGCAGCGCGGCCTCGAAGACGGACAGCATCTGACCGAACTTCATCGCGCCGCCCTTGAGTTCCCCCAGCACCTGGAAGACGTGCTGCGCGGTGCGGCGCTGCAGCTCGCCCGCGAGCGCCTCTGCCGGCCTGCCCATCATGCGCTTGCCCATGCTCAGTGCGCTGCGGCCCGCGAAGCCCAGCGGCAGCGAGGCCAGCCGGGAGCCACGGCGCAGCGGGGAACGCGGGACGCCGCCTGCGGAGCGGGTGCGCCCGCCGGCCCGGGAGGGCCACTCGCCGTCCGGCCTGTGCTCGGCTTCCGTCACGGACGACTCCCCACGTTTGCCGGTACTTTCGCGGTCAGACACCGGACGGCGTTGGCCACGATCCGGTGGCCGGTGCCCTCCTCGGTGCTCATGATCGATTCGGGATGGAACTGGACGGCGGCGATCGGCAGGTCGCGGTGCTCGAGCGCCATGACCGTGCCGTCGGAGGCCACCGCGGTCACGGTGAAGTCCTCGGGTACGGCCGCCGGAGCGACGTACAGCGAGTGGTACCGCCCGGCCCGCACCGGGGTGGCGACCCCGTCGAACAGTGCGCCGCCGCCGTCGGTCAGGTCGATGCGCGACGGCTTGCCGTGCACCGGGACCGGCAGCGTGGCCAGCGTGCCGCCGAAGTGTTCGACGATGCCCTGCAGCCCCAGGCACACCCCGAAGACCGGAACGCCCAGCCGCACGGCCGTACCGATCAGGCGTGACATGCCGAAGTCGGCGGGGCGGCCCGGACCGGGCGAGAGCACCAGCAGGTCCGGGCGCAGCTCCTCGATCCGGCCGGGCGGGAAGCCCGCCCGGTAGGTCACCACCTCGGCGCCGGTCTGCCGCAGGTAGTCGGCGAGGTTGTGGACGAAGGAGTCCTGGTGGTCGACGAGCAGGACGCGCCGTGGCGGTTCCGGCGGCGGCACGGGCACGGGCCGGCCGGACGGCGCCGCCGGGCCGGCCGGGTGTTCCACCGCGTCCAGCAGCGCCATGGCCTTGAGCAGCGTCTCCGCCTCCTCGGCATCCGGGTCGGAGTCGAAGAGCAGCGTGGCGCCCGCCCGCACGGTGGCGACCCCGTCGCGCACCTGCACCGTCCGCAGGGTCAACGCCGTCTCGAGGCCGCCGTCGAAGCCGATCCGGCCCACCGCGCCGCCGTACCACCGCCGCGGGCTGCGTTCGTGCTCCTCGACGAAGACGATGGCGGCGCGTTTCGGCGCGCCGGTGACGGTGACGGCCCACATGTGGGAGACGAAGGCGTCCAGCGCGTCCCGGTCGGCGCGCAGCCGCCCGCGGACGTGGTCGACGGTGTGGATGAGCGTGGAGTACCGCTCGATCTGCCGGCGGGCGACGACCTCGACGCTGCCGGGGCGGCAGATGCGCGCCTTGTCGTTGCGGTCCACGTCGGTGCACATCGTCAGTTCGGACTCCTCCTTGCGGGAGGAGAGCAGGTCCAGGACCTGCCGGGCGTCCTCGAGCGCGTCACGCCCGCGCGCGATGGTGCCGCTGATCGGGCACGACTCGACGTACTCACCGCCGCGGCCGACCCTGACGAACATCTCCGGCGACGCCCCGACGAGGTGCTCCCCCTCCCCGAGGTTCGCCAGCAGACCGTAGGGGGCGGGGTTCCGCTCGCGCAGCCGGCGGAAGACCTGCGAGGGGGCGGCGGACATCGGCCGGTGGAAGCTCTGCCCGGGCACCACCTCGAACAGGTCGCCGGCCCGGAACCGCTCCCTGGCGGCGCGCACGAGTTCCGCGTACTCGCCGGGGGCGTGGTCGTGCCGGTGCGCGGGCTCGGCGCCGGCCACCTGCCGGGCGTCGGGCGTGCGCCGCGGCAGCCCGTCGGTGCGGGCGCCGTTCCAGCAGAACTCGTAGCTGTGCCGGACCGCTTGGCCGGACCGGCGGTCGATGTGCAGCAGCACGTCCGGCAGGTGCAGCACCATGGTGCGGTCCCGCGGGTCGCGGTCCTGGTGCAGCGGCACCGGTTCGACGTCGAAGGCCAGGTCGTAGCCGAACGCGCCGTACAGGCCCCACAGTTCGTCCTGCGGGCTGCGCAGCGCCGTGACCAGCGCGCGCAGCGCGCCGAAGACGGCGGACCGCCGGGTGCGGTCCTCCTCGGCCACCGGGCGGCCCCACGCTCCGGGCGCCCGCCGCCCGGCGGCCGGGCGCAGCGCGGCGGCCAGCGCCGGGAGCAGGACGTGGCCGCGCGCGTTCAGCGCGGCCGGCTCCACCGAGCCGCCCCGCACGGTCAGTTGGACGGGCGGGTCGCAGTAGCCCACGTCGTGCGGCCGGTAGCGGCCGGGCTGGTCGTGGCGGCCGGAGAGCAGCAGGCCGCGGCGCTCGTCGAGCGAGGTCTCCAGCC
>DASSBO010000304.1:0-3548 GCA_035698655.1 Streptomyces sp. | reverse complement strand
ACAACAGCTATCCGGGCTGCGCCTGCGACGTCCCCTCGCACCTGTACTCCTTCTCCTTCGCGCCCAACCCGGAATGGCCGCGCAACTTCTCCGGCCAGGCGCACATCCGCGCCTACCTCGAGCGCGTCACCGACACCTTCGGCCTGCGGCCGCACCTGCGCTTCGACTCCGAGGTGCAGCAGCTGACCTGGGACGGCGAGGAGCTGCACTGGGTGATCGAGACCGCGCAGGGCACCCTGACGGCCGACTTCGTCGTCTCGGCGACCGGGCCGCTCTCCGACCCGAAGATCCCGGACATCCCCGGCCTGGACACCTTCGAGGGCAAGATCTTCCATTCCGCGCAGTGGGACCACGACTACGACCTGCGCGGCAAGCGCGTCGCCATGATCGGCACCGGCGCCTCCGCGATCCAGGTCGTGCCCGCCATCGCCCCGACGGTCGACCACCTCACCGTCTTCCAGCGCACCCCGCCCTGGGTGATGCCCCGCATGGACCGGCGCATCAGCGGCGCCGAGCGGTGGCTGCACGCCAAGGTGCCCGCGACGCGGGCGCTGCGCCGCCAACTGCTGTGGTTCGTCCGCGAGCTGCAGGTCAGCGCGTTCACCAAGCGCCCGAACGAGCTGGGCCTGGTGGAGAAGCTGGCGTCCTCGCACATGAAGAAGGCGGTCAAGGACCCGCAGCTGCGGGCCAAGCTCACGCCCGACTACCGCATCGGCTGCAAGCGCATCCTGCTGTCCAACAGCTACTACCCGGCGCTGGCCCGGCCCGACGTGGACGTCGTCGCCTCCGGTCTGAAGGAGGTGCGCGGCAACACCCTCGTCGCGCAGGACGGCACCGAGACCGAGGTGGACGCCGTCATCTTCGGCACCGGCTTCCACGTCACCGACATGCCCATCGCGCAGCGCATCAAGGGCGCCGACGGCCGGACGCTGGCCGAGTCCTGGAAGGACGGCATGGAGGCGCTGCGCGGCTCCACCGCGGCCGGCTTCCCCAACTTCATGACCGTCATCGGTCCGAACACCGGCCTCGGCAACAGCTCGATGATCCTGATGATCGAGGCCCAGCTGAACTACATGACCGACTACCTGCGGCAGTTGGACACCATCGGCGGCCGCGTCGCGCTGGACGCCCGCCCGTCCGCCGTGCACGCCTGGAACCGGCACATCCAGGACCGCATGCAGCGCACCGTGTGGAACACCGGCGGCTGCGACAGCTGGTACCTGGACGCCAACGGCCGCAACACCACCGTCTGGCCGGGCACCACCGCCGAGTTCCGGAAGGTCACCAAGGAGCTCGACCTGTCCGAGTACGAGGTACTGCGCGCACGGCCCGCCGAGCGGACGCCGCAGCCCGTCGCGGCCGCCGCGGAGGGGGAGGCGGCATGACGGCGGCGCTGCCCGAGGGGCTCACCGCGCCCGCCCCGCGCCGCGAGCTGTCGGTCACCTCAGCCGACGGGGCACGGCTGCACGTCGAGGAGTTCGGCCCCGGCGACGGGCCCGCCGTCGTCCTGGTGCACGGCTGGACCTGCGCCATCGCCTTCTGGGGGCCGGTCATCCGGCGGCTCGTCGCCGACGGGTACCGCGTCATCGCCTACGACCTGCGCGGCCACGGCCGCAGCCCGGCCCCCGCCGCGCCGGACGGCTACGGCACCGAGCAGCTCGCCGACGACCTGTGCGCCGTCCTGGAGGCCACGCTGGGCGAGGGCGAACAGGCCGTCGTCGGCGGCCACTCCATGGGCGGCATGACGATCATGGCGGCCGCCCGGCGTCCGCAACTGCGCGAGCGGGCCGCCGCGCTGATGCTGTGCAGCACCGGCGCCGCGCACCTCGTCCCCGAGGCCCGGGTCGTGCCGGTGCGCCCGGCGGCGCTGCGCACCCGCGTGCAGCGGGCGCTGCTCGGCAGCAGCGCGCCGCTCGGCCCGGTCACGCCCATGGCCAGGGCGGTGCTGCGCTACGGCACGATGGGCCCCGGAGCGCCGCGCGAACGGGTGGAGTTGTGCACGCGCATCGTGCACGCCTGCCCGCGCCGGGTACGCGCGGCGTGGGCGCACGTGCTGGACATCCTGGACCTCACCGACGGGCCGGGCGCGCTCACGCAGCCCACCGCCGTCGTCGTGGGCACCGCGGACCGGCTCACGCCGCCCCCGCACGCGCACCGCATCGTGGCCGCGCTGCCGCACTGCACCGGGCTGACGGAGCTGACCGGCGCCGGGCACATGACGCCCGTCGAGGCGCCCGAGGCCGTCGGCGCGGTGCTCTCGAAGCTGGTACGCGAGCACCTGACACCCGTCAGCAGCATCCGCAGCACCGTCGTCACCGAGGAGAAGTCATGAGCCGCAGGGACCTGACCGGGCAGGTCGTCGTCGTCACCGGCGCGGCGCGGGGCATCGGCGAGCTGCTGGCTCGCAAGCTCGCCGCGCGCGGCGCCAAGCTGGCGCTGGTCGGACTGGAACCCGACCAGCTCAAGCAGGTCAGCGAGTCGCTGGACACCGAGTCCGCGCACTGGCACGCCGACGTCACCGACCACGAGGCGATGAGCCGGGTCGCGCAGGAGATCAAGCAGCACTTCGGCAAGGTGGACGTCGCCGTCGCCAACGCCGGTGTCGCCAACGGCGGGCCGTTCGCCGACTCCGACCCGGACTCCTGGCGGCGCGTCATCGAGGTGAACCTCATCGGCGGTTCGGTCACCGCCCGCGCGTTCCTGCCGGTGCTGATCGAGTCGCGGGGCTACTTCCTGCAGATCGCCTCGCTCGCGGCGATCACCCCGGCGCCGATGATGTCGGCCTACTGCGCCTCCAAGTCCGGCGTCGAGGCCTTCGCGCACTGTCTGCGGGCCGAGGTCGGCCACCAGGGCGTGCGGGTCGGCGTCGGCTACCTCAGCTGGACCGACACCGACATGGTGCGCGGCGCCGACGAGGACGAGGTGATGCGGGAGCTGCGGCAGCGGCTGCCCTGGCCGTCGAACAAGACGTACCCGCTGGGCCCGGCCGTCGACCGGATCGTCGACGGGATCCAGCGCCGCTCCCACCACGTGTACGCCCAGTGGTGGCTGCGCGGCATGCAGGGCATCCGCGGCTACCTGCCGGGCATCATCGGCACGGTGGGGCAGCGCGAGATGGCGCGGTTCGCGCCGCGGCTGGCCGCCAACGGGACGCGCACCGGGCTGGTCGGGGCCGGCGGCGAGGCCGACGAGAAGGCCCGCACCTCCGCCTGACGGACGGGGTGAGGGGCCGCACCCTGGTGGCCGGTGCGGCCCCTCATCTGCGCGCCGAGCTCAGAACGGATCCTCGCCCTGGCTCCACTGCTGTTCGAGGGTGTCCTCGTCCGCCATGTCACGGCTGCGCTCGGACGACTCCTCGCTCTGCCGTCCGCGCTCGGGGGACTGCTCGTCCTCCCGGCCCATCCGGCGGCGGGCCTCGTCCTGCATCTGCTCCGACCTGTCCTGGAACTTGTCTCCCATGTCACCCATGACTGCTCCAACGAGGTGGGGGGTGGGACAGCACAAGCCTGGCACGAACCGACATGCTTCGCATGTCGGTCAGCCCTCGG
>DASSBO010000303.1:0-15128 GCA_035698655.1 Streptomyces sp. | reverse complement strand
TTCTGGGAGAAGCGGTTCGATGTGCTGGTCTCGACGACGATCGTGGAGAACGGGATCGACATCGCCAACGCGAACACGCTGATCCTGGAGCGTGCGGACACGTTCGGTCTGTCGCAGTTGCATCAGTTGCGGGGCCGGGTGGGGCGTGGTCGGGAGCGGGGTTACTCGTACTTCCTGTATCCGCCGGAGAAGCCGTTGACGGAGACGGCGCACGAGCGGCTGGCCACGATCGCGCAGCACACGGAGATGGGCGCGGGCATGTATGTGGCGATGAAGGACCTGGAGATCCGTGGGGCGGGCAATCTGCTGGGCGGTGAGCAGTCTGGGCACATCGCGGGGGTGGGTTTCGATCTGTATGTGCGGATGGTGGGGGAGGCTGTCGCGGATTACCGGGCGGCGCTGGAGTCCGGCGGTGAGGTGGAGGAGCCTCCGCTGGAGGTGAAGATCGAGCTGCCGGTGGATGCGCATGTGCCGCATGACTACGCGCCGGGGGAGCGGCTGCGGTTGCAGGCTTATCGTGCGATTGCGTCGGCGTCGTCGGAGGAGGATGTCGCGGCGGTGCGGGAGGAGCTGGCGGACCGTTACGGTCCGTTGCCGGAGCCGGTGGAGAATCTGCTGCTGGTGGCGGGTCTGCGGATGCTGGCGAGGTCCTGTGGGGTCACGGACATCACGTTGCAGGGCAGCAATGTGCGGTTCTCTCCGGTGGAGTTGCGGGAGTCGCAGGAGTTGCGGTTGCAGCGGTTGTATCCGCGGTCGGTGGTCAAGGCGGCGACGCGGCAGGTGTTGGTGCCGCGGCCGAAGTCGGGTGGCGGGATCGGTGGGAAGCCGGTCGTCGGCCGGGACCTGCTGGCGTGGGTGGGGGAGTTCCTCACCTCGGTGCTGGGGTCGTAGCGCGCGCCCAGTGTCCGTGGCGGTGGTCCCGGCGCGGCGTGTGGGGGTCGTCAGTCGGGGCTGGAGACGCCGAGCGGGATGTCGGCGATGGTCATGCCGGTGCTCTTGGGGTCGCCTTTGACGAGGGTGCCGTCCTCGCGCTTGAGTCCGCCGTTGTGCAGGACGTCCATGACGTCGTCGGTGGCGGTCAGCAGTGTGCCGACGTCGTCGGTGGAGAGCTGCTGGGCTGGGGTGTCGGGGGTGACGTTGTTCGTGGGGGCGTTGGTTTCGTGGACGGGGTTGCCGGCGGCGTGGGCGGCGGTGCCGGTTCCGAGTGCGAGGAGGGTGCCGGCCACGATGGTCGCGGTCTTCTTGTATTTCATCTGAATTACCTGCCGGTTGCAGCGGGCTGACGTGTCGTCGTGTTAACGGCTCGGCGGGTTCTCGGACACTTTCCGGGAATGTGCGACGGCCCTCTTCACTCGAACGCCTTACGGCGCGGGTGTTTGACGGACGTTTAGGTGGCGTGAGTGTCCATGAATACTGCTAACGTCTGCTGTCACTCGCCGCGTTCACAGAATCGCGAACGGTAATCAGACTAGTGCAGTCGTACGAAGGCAAGAGGATCATGCGAAAGATTCATCAGGTCGCGGTCGTCGCCGCGGCGGTCGGCAGTCTGGCTTCGATCGGTGCCGCCGGTGCGGTCGCGGCGCCGATGCCCAACCAGGGTCAGGGCAACGGTCAGCAGCAGGGGTACGGCCAGTCTGCCCCGACGCAGCAGGCGCCGCGGTACCAGCAGAACACGCAGTACCAGCCGCAGGCCCCGCAGTTCCAGCAGGCGCCGCAGTACCGCCAGGCGCCGCAGCAGCCGCAGTACCAGCAGTACCCGCAGCAGGCGCCGCAGCCGCAGTACCAGCAGCAGGTCCCGCAGTACCGTCAGGCGCCGCCCCGGCAGGCGCCGCTCATCCAGGGCGGCAGTGAGGGGCAGCAGCCCCGCCAGGTGGTCTTCGGCCAGGCTCCGCAGCTGCAGGCTTCCCCGATGCAGGCGGCTTCGCCGACGTACAACGTCAGCCGTCCGGCGCAGGAGTGCAGCCCGCAGACGATTCTGGACCTCGCGCTGCCGATCGGTGTGCTCAGCCCGGCCCACACCCAGGGCTTCAGCTGCGGTCAGTCGGCCCCGGCGTTCAACCCGCGCTGACGTTCACGCCGTGCGTGGGAAGCGCCTCCGGAGCCGGTGCTTCGGGGGCGCTTTTCCTTTTCGCTGCTCCGGTTGAGTGGAGTCGTACAAAGCGATTTGTCATAACGGCGAGCCTCCGGGGGGCGATGACGCCGCGGCGTCAGTCTTCTCTCTCGGGGATCCGCCTGGGATCCCGTCAACTCTCAAGGAAAGGGAGAGCAATGCGTAAGCTTTCCAAGGCCGCCGTCGTCGCCGCCATGCTCGGCACGGCCGGTTTCGCCGGTGCCGGCACGGCCGCCGCCGATGCCCCGTTCGGCGGCCCGATGGGCGGCCCGGACATCAGCGTGGACCAGACGGTCGACTGCACCTCGCATGACCTGAACGTCGGCATCCTGTCCAACCTGAGCCTGCTCAACGGTCTGGGTGGCAACCTGGCCAACGGCGAGGGCAACCCGGGTCTGACGCAGCAGCACCAGGGCTCGGAGATGGGCTGCAGCCCCACTGCGTTCACCGGCTGATCTTCTGCGCTGACGAGCGACGGTCCCGTCCGGTGTCCGGCACCGGACGGGACCGTCCTGTTGTGCGGTGTAGCCCGTTCAGGCGCCTTTCGCCATACGGCCGTTTCCCCGGAGCAGTCACGAAGGTTCACGACGGTGCCGCAGAGAAGCACTCATGCCGTCCGGAAAGGCGAAGTCGATGAACCGCACACGCTCAAGGGTGGCGCTGGCGCTGCTCGGTGCCGCCGGTGCCAGTCTGATGTTGGGCGGGCAGGCCCATGCTCTGGGGGGACTGGGAGGGATCGGGTTCAACACCAGCCTGCCCTTCGACGAGACCTGCGCCAACAACGGCACGCTCCATCTGCCGCCGGTCACCAACACGGATATCGACCTGGGACGCGAGGTTCTCCGCCCTTGTCACAACTGGTGACAGGACGCCGCGTGCGACGTCGGTCGACTGTTCGCGTGGCTGCCTGCCAGGCAGCTCACCTGCTCAGCGCAAATACGGCAAATCGTACTGCGCGCCGCGTTGCACGCCCCCGAGGCGCCACCTACCTTCAGTGACGAGAGCGCGACTCAGAGTGAGTCGCGTCGGCATTTGGACGGAGATGAAAATGCGCAAGCTTCAGAAGGTCGCCGTCGTGGCGGCCATGGTCGGCGCCGCGGGCTTCATGGGTGCCGGCACGGCGTTCGCAGGCGGCGGCCCGGGGATCGACGTCGACCAGACCGTCACCTGCAAGTCCCACGACCTGAACCTGAACGTGCTGGGCAACATCAGCGCGCTGAACGGCCTCCTCGGCAACGCGCTCAACGGCGAGGGCAACCCGGGTGCGACCGCCCAGCACCAGGGCTCGGAGATGGGCTGCTCCCCCGCGGCCTTCACCCAGTGACCCACTGCTGACAGCGGACGGGCTTCCGGCGTGCACGGTTTCGGGGCGTCACGCCGGGGGCCCGTTCCCCTGTGTGCAGGAGGAGGAAAGATGAAGCTTCACTCCAAGAACACCGCCGTGCTGGCCGCCATGCTCGGCGCCATGGCACTGGCCGGCGCCGGCGTCGCGCACGCCGTGGACGACGAACCGCCGCTGGAGTGCTCCCAGGACGCCCGGGGCAACACCATCTGCCACCGGTTCATCCACCAGATCTGGACCACCGACGAGGGGTCCAGGGTGCACGTCGAGCAGACCATGCAGTGCACGAGCTCCGAGCGGAACCGCAATCTCGGTCCGGTCGACCGCGCTGCGCACAAGGACGGCCACCAGGGAGCGGACATCGACTGCTCCCCGGAGGCGCCTCGCTGACCAGGGAGCCGTCCGGCCGTCCACGGGCCTTCGCCGCACCGACTCGGCGAAGGCCTGTGGTGTGTCCACCGGAATACCTGTCAATATGACCGCATGGTCATCGGGTTGGGTGTTCGCTGCCGCGCCGCGGCCACCGTGTCGGCAGCGGCGCTGGGCGCCGCGCTGCTCGGCGGCTGCACCGGCGCGCCCGTCCTCCAGGGCGGCGACCAGGCCGGGCCGGCCTCGCCGACCGCATCGGCCCCGCCCGCCGCGACGCCGGGTCCGTCCGGCGGCTCGGCCGCCGCACTGCTCGCCGACCTGCACGTCGAGGCACCGGGCAGCATGGACGGCTACTCCCGTGACCGCTTCCCGCACTGGTCGGAGCAGCACGGCGACTGCGACACGCGCGAGGTCGTGCTGCAGCGCGACGGCGAGGACGTGCGCACCGACGACGAGTGCCACCCCGTCGCCGGCACCTGGCACAGCCCCTACGACGGGGCCGTCTGGCACGACTCGGCGGACGTCGACATCGACCACGTCGTGCCGCTGGCCGACGCCTGGCGCAGCGGCGCCCGCGCCTGGAGCGACGACCGGCGTGAGGCGTTCGCCAACGACCTGGTCCGGCCGCAGCTGTACGCGGTCACCGACAACGTCAACCAGTCGAAGGGCGACAGCGCGCCGGACGAGTGGAAGCCGCCGCTGCAGAGCGACTGGTGCGGCTACGCCCGTGACTGGGTCACCGTCAAGCACCACTACGGCCTCTCCGTCACCGCCCCGGAGAAGCAGGCGCTGACCGCGATGCTGGAACGCTGCCCGGGCTGAGCACAGCGACCGATGCGCGGCGCGCTCGTTGAACGACTCGAACCGGGGACAACCGTCGAATCTGTGGTCAAGACCACGCCGACTCCCTACCATCGATGATCGCCGGGCCGTGCACCGCGTACGGCCCCCGCCGCAGCCGGGAGGCCCTTCATGCATCGCCGTAGGTCCGCGCTCACCCTGTCCGCCGCCGCCACGCTGCTCGCCGCGACGCCGCTGCTCACCGCGTGCGGCAGCGAGGGTTATCCCGGGGCGGCGGCGGTCGTGAACGGCGACCGGATCACGATCTCGCAGGTGCAGGACCGGGTGCAGGCGGTGCGTGACGCCCAGCGTGCCGCGCCGCAGGGCGAGCAGCTGATCCGGCGCACCGGCCGGCTGACCCGGGCCACGCTGGACGGCATGATCCGGCACCGCGTGGTCGCCCGGGTGGCGAAGGACGCCGGGGTGCACGTGAGCACCAGCGACGTCGAGCGGACGCGGGCGCGTTACGAGAAGCAGGCCGGCGGGGCGAAGAACCTGCAGGCGGCGCTGCTGCAGCAGCAGGCGCTGGCGCCGTCCGGGATCGACGACCGGGTGTGGCTGGAGCTGGCGGTGCAGAAGATCGCGAAGGCGTCGGGCATCGATCTGCGCACGGCGCAGGGCAACCAGGAGCTCACGAAGAAGTTCGCCGAGGCGTCCGAGGCGATGGACATCCAGGTGAACCCGCGCTACGGCACCTGGGACAGTGACAAGGCGGGCCTGACCGGCGCGAAGACGCCGTGGATCAACGACGTGTCCGGCCGGAAGGCGGACCACGGCGCCTGACCGGGGGGTGTGCGGGCGGGTGCGTTAGGTTCGGGGGCGTGGAGTCCTCATCGCCTTCCGCGCCCGGCGGCCCCGGGCGCGTCGTCCTGCTGACCACGAGCCACCGGGTGGCGCCCGGGCTGCTGTCCTGGCCCGCCTGGGAGGTGCTGCGGTCGGCCGCCCGGGTGGTGTGCGCCGACCCGGAGCATCCGCAGCTGCCGTATGTGCGGCAGGCGGGGGTGACGGTCGAGACGGTCGAGCTCTCGGCGCGCGAGCTGGTCGACGCGTGCGCGGCCGCGCCGGGCGGCACGGTGGTGGTGCTGGCCTCCGGCGAGGGGGAGCCGCGGCTGACGGACGGGCTGGCCCGGCTGGCCGGCTCCGGGCGTGCGGCGATGCCGGAGCTGGAGTTGCTGCCCGGCTCCTACGACCTGCCGGGTGCGCGGCTGCTGGATCTGGTGCAGGTGATGGACCGGATCCGCGCCGAATGCCCGTGGAGCAGCGAGCGCACGCACGAGTCGCTGGTGAAGTACGGCATCGAGGAGGCCTACGAGCTGGTCGAGGCCATCGAGGCGGGGGACCGGGCCGAGCTGCGTGAGGAGCTGGGGGACGTGCTGCTGCAGGTCGTCTTCCACGCGCGGATCGCGCAGGACGACCCGGACGACCCGTTCTCGGTCGACGACGTGGCCGCGACGATCGTGGAGAAGCTCGTGCACCGGCATCCGCACGTCTTCGGTGAGGAGTCCGCGCAGACGCCGGAGGACGTCAAGGCGCACTGGCTGCGGACGAAGGCGGTGGAGAAGCAGCGTGCCTCGGTGACGGAGGGGGTGCCGCTGGGGCAGCCGGCGCTGGCGCTGGCGGCGAAGCTGGCCGGCCGGGCGCGGACGGCGGGGCTGGAGGTGCCGCTGCCGGAGGGGCCCGGGGTGGGCTACGAGCTGCTGGCGATGGCCGTGCGGGCCGAGGCGGAGGGCGTCGACCCGGAGACGGCGCTGCGGGCGGCCGCGCGCAGCTACCGGGACGCGATCCGCGCCGCGGAGTGAGTCCGGGACACAGGTCTCACATGCGGGCGGCGGCCGTCGTGACGAGGCGGACGGCGTCGGTGAGCGCCGCCTCGTCGTCTGTGGCGGCCAGTGCTTCGGCCAGGTCGTGACCGGTGACGGCCACCTGGTCACCGACGGTGAAGATTCCGGCGTCGGGCAGTTCCCGCAGCGTTGCGTCCGGCGTTTCCAGGCGTTGCGCCCGGTATGTCAACTCCCGTGCCAGGGCGAGGCCTTGCCGGGCGGCGCCCTGTCGCAGCCGGCTCTGCGGGGTGGCGCGGAGCCGGTCGGCGTACCGCTCCACGGCCTGGACCAGCGCAGTCGTATCGAGCACGGCGCAAGCCTATGCGCCCCTGCTGCACTGTTGCCAACGCCGGGATGCTCAGGCACCGTGGCGTCAAGGACAACTCTGCAAGCGTCCGGAGGCGCCGATGTCCCATATCTTCTCCGAGGAGACCCACCGGCAGCTCATCTCCAAGATCCCGCAGTGCACCGGCCGGGAGATCTCCGACTGGCTGCGCACCGTCGACGAAGGTCCGTCCTTCTTCCGGTTCGACGAGAAGGTGAGCTGGCTCCGCGGCCAGCACGACCTCTCCTATGGCTATGCCAAGGCCATCATTCACGAGCACGACCTGCGGCGCGCGGCGCGCCACCTCTGACCTGCGAACCAGCTGACCGAACCAGACGCCGAAGGGCCCGCGAGGCTGCGCCTCGCGGGCCCTTCGCTGCGCGCTGCGTGCGCGCCGACGGGCGTCACTGCCGCTGCAGGATGGCTGCCAGCCGCAGGAACTCCAGGTAGATCCACACCAGGGTCAGGGTCAGCCCGAAGGCCGCCATCCAGGACTCCTCGCGGGGCGCGCCGTAGGTGATGCCGTCCTCGACCTGCTTGAAGTCCAGGGCGAGGAAGGCGGCGCCGATGAGGATGCCGATGACGCCGAAGGCGATGCCCAGGCCGCCGCTGCGGAAGCCGAGGCCGTCACCGCCGCCGAAGGCGGCGAAGAGCATGTTGACGACCATCAGCAGGATGAAGCCGATGGCCGCGGCGATCGTGAACCGGTAGAACCGGTTCGTCACGCGGATGACCCGGGTCTTGTAGAGGACCAGGACCGCGGTGAAGACGGCCAGGGTGCCGATCACGGCCTGCATGGCCGCGCCGTTCACTCCGGGGATGTGGTCGATGTAGTTGCTGATGGCGCCGAGGAACAGGCCTTCGAAGGCCGCGTACGCCAGGATCAGCGCGGGGGTGGGCCGGCGCTTGAAGGACTGGACGAGGGCCAGGACCATGGCGACGAGCGCGGCACCGATGGCCAGCGGCAGCGCGAGGTCGATGATCCAGGCGATGGCCGCGGTGACGACCACGAGCCCCAGCGTCATGCCGGTGCGGGCGACGACGTCGTCCATCGTCATCCGGCCGGTCTGCGGAGCGGCCACGGGGGGCGCCGCCGTCTTGTTGGCCTGCTGCGCGTACGGGTTCGTGGCGTAGGGGCCGGCCTGCGGCTGCTGGGCGTACGGGTTCCCGGCCTGCGGCTGTGCGGTGCCGAAACCGGCGTAGCCGCTGTCACGGCTGAACCCCCGTCGCGAGAAGACCGGGTTGCTGCTCCTCATCTCACTCCTCCATGGCCGCACGGCGCGGCCTCGTCACAAGGGTAATGCGTAAGTAAAACAGGCGCGCATGCCCAGACGGAAGAACGAGGGAGAGATCGTGATTGTTCCGGTACGCAGTGTCGCCTCTCCCGGCCGGGCGCGCGCGGAGGCGTGGCAGACTCGGGCGATGGGCGAGGGAGAGGCGGCATCGTGGGATGCCGAGTACGCGGCCGGCCGCTACGAGGACGAACCGCCGGTCGGGTTCGTTGACGACATCGTGGCCGCCGCAGAGTCGCTGCCGCCGCGTGCGCGGGGGCTCTACGTGGGGTGCGGCAACGGGCGTAACTACCTGCCGTTGTGTGCGGCGGGGCTGCGCCTGACGGGCTTGGACATCTCCCGCGTCGCCCTGGAGACCCTGGCCCGCCGGGCCCCCGAGTATGCGGACCGCCTGGTTCACGGGAGCCTCGAGGACCTTCCGCAGGACGACGTGTTCGATCTCGTCATCGGGATCCAGGTCTTCCAGCACGGCGACCGGGAGACCGCTCACGGGCTTCTCAGGGCCGCATTGCGCCGGGTGGCGCCCGGCGGCCTGTTCTGCCTGCGCGTCAATGCCGTCGGCACGGACGTCCACCCGGAGCACACCGTGACCGAGCAGGCCGGTGACGGCGGCTTCACCGTGCGATACCTGGCGGGGAGCAAGGAAGGGCTCCGGATCCACTTCTACGGCGAGGCCGAACTGGCGGCGCTGCTCCCCTCCGAGAGCTTCGCCGCCGTGCTTCCCCCGAGAATCCACCGGACCAGGCGCCGGATCCCCGACCAGGGGCAGTGGTCCCAGTGGGAGGCGATCCACCGCCGACGGTGATCCGCGGTCGCCGGCGCGCTCATGTCCGCGGATGCGGATGCCGTCTGCAACGCCGAGTACGGGCATGTCGGCGACGCACGTCAACCGCCGCAACGGCTACCGCCCACGCGAGTGGAACACCCGCGCCGGCACCATCGAGCTGGCAGTGCCCACACTGCGGCAGGGAAGCTACTTCTCGCACTGGCTGCTCGAGCCCCGCCGCTGCGGGTTGCGCGGCGAGGCCTGGGGGTGGTCAGCGTCGGTCGACGTCAGGGATCAGAAGTCAGTTCGGGACGCTTTGACGGTCTTGCACTCGAGCTTCTTGGCGTCCTTGACCTCGTCCGCGTTCACCAGCGCACCAGCGTCCTTGTCGGTGAACTTCTGGCCCGGGGCGAGGTTCTCGGCGGTTGACATGAAGTCGTTGACCTTCTTGCCGTCGGCCAGGACCTCGCCCTCAATGAAGTACGAGTATCGGCGGTCGCCGTTGTTGGTGTAGTCGACGTGGATGGCCATCTCCTTGATGCCGAAGTCACCGGTGACCACGTCGCACTTGGTGACCTTGAAGTCCTTCATGACCTCGGACTCCTTGGCGCCGCCGGTCTTGGACTTACCGTCGCCGACGGTGGCGGAGTCGTACGACTTGTCCAGCTCCTCACTGGCCTTGTCGACGGCGGAGAAGAACAGGGCGTTCATGGCGAAGAACATGATGATCGCTACGGCCGACGTGACGAGGCCGGTGATGCCGGCGCCCTTGCCCTTGCGGACCTTGCCCGCCTTGGAGAGGCCGATGGCGCCGAAGATGGTGCCAAGGATCGCGAGCGGCCAGACGACAACGTTGAGGAGAGGGATGAAGCTGACTACGACGGCGATGACGCCGAGGACGAGTGCGGTGGTGGCCAGGCCGTTGCTGCCGGGCTGCTGGGGCTCGCCGTAGCCGGGCTGCTGGGGCTGGGGCGGGTACTGCTGGCTCATGGTCTCCCCTGGGGCTTGCGTTGTGACTTGCGTGTGTGTGACTTGTGAAGCTGTTGTGTGGTTGCCTCGATCTGGTGTTATTCACCTGATCGTTATGGATGCCGAGAGCATCGATGCGCTGTCCGGCATGGGCCCCGTCCTCGGGGCCGAGTTCGTCGTCGCCGCTGGCGACATGACCGCCTGCACCGACGCCGGCCACCTCGCCTCAGCCGCCGGACTGGTCCCCGTCCCACGAGATGCCGGCCGCCGCCCCGGCAACCTGCACCGACCCAAGCGCTACAGCCGCGGCAGTTGCTGCGACTGGGGCGGCAGGGCCGGGACGCTTAGGAGACGGACGAGTTCTGGGCAGGTCAAGGGGGATGAGCCGGGCCGGCCCGGTCGTGCCCGTGGTCGGAGAACGTGGCGTGACCGTCAACGGTCTGTGCGCAGGGCCCGGCACGGGAAGCCGTTCGCCTTCGTGCGGGGCGGTGCCTGATCGGCGTGAATACGGTCCGACTGCCGACATCGAACCGCAACACCCCTGGCGCGGCGGGGGTGGATGATGGCCGTTCTTGCAGGTCAACCACTGCGCGGGGAGGTGCCCGGAGCCGGACTTGAACCGGCACGGCCCGAGGGGGCCAACGAGGTTTAAGCTCGTCGTGTCTGCATTCCACCATCCGGGCGCGGCCCAGCCCGCCCCGGATGCTCCGAGCGCGGGCGCGGTCCACTCGGGGCGCAGCCTGAGCTTATCCGCGTTGATCTTCCCAACAGCCGCCGCATGACGCAATGTTGTCTTATTTTCAGGGTAGCTGACGAAGCGTCAGTGGTGCACGGCGGGGCCGGAGGCACCCCTCACGCGCCCTCCCGGCGCCGGGGGACTGGCGCAAAGGCTTCGCCGCGCAGCGCCCCGCCGTCTCAGGGGTGCCGTCCTCCGCAGGTATGACCCGCGAGGCCGCCTCTACCTCCCAGGGAGCCCCCGGAAACGGGCGCCGGGGCGGATCTGCGGGCCGGAATCGGCCGGGACGATGGTGTGGTCCGCTTGAAAGACCCGACCGCCCCGACAGGAGCCCCAGCCCGTGACGACCACCACCAGCCCCCGGCCTTCGGCACGGGAGCTTCACTCCCAGCCTTCCGCGGCCCGCGCGACGGACCTGAGCAAGGTCTACGGACAGGGCGAGACCAAGGTGGTCGCCCTCGACCGGGTCTCCGTCGAGTTCCGCCAGGCGCAGTTCACCGCGATCATGGGCCCGTCCGGGTCCGGCAAGTCGACGCTCATGCACTGCATGGCGGGCCTCGACTCCGTCTCCAGCGGCAGCGCCCGAATAGGCGAGACCGAGCTGACCGGCCTGAAGGAGAAGAAGCTGACGCAGCTGCGCCGGGACCGGATCGGTTTCATCTTCCAGGCGTTCAACCTGCTGCCGACGCTGAATGCGCTGGAGAACATCACCCTGCCGATGGACATCGCCGGCCGGAAGCCGGACAAGGAGTGGCTGGACCGGGTCATCGAGACCGTCGGCCTGGCGGGCCGGCTCAAGCACCGTCCGAACCAGCTCTCCGGCGGCCAGCAGCAGCGCGTCGCCGTCGCCCGCGCGCTGGCCTCCAAGCCCGAGATCATCTTCGGAGACGAGCCGACCGGCAACCTCGACTCCCGCTCCGGCGCCGAGGTCCTCGGCTTCCTGCGCAACTCGGTGCGCGAGCTCGGGCAGACCGTCGTGATGGTCACGCACGACCCGGTCGCCGCCGCCTACGCCGACCGGGTCGTCTTCCTCGCCGACGGCCAGATCGTCGACGACATGTCCGCGCCCACCGCGGAGACGGTGCTGGAGCGCATGCTGAGCCTGTCCGGGCAGGCGCCCGCCGGCCCGGACGCCGTCGCACAGCGGTAGACCGCGCCGCGCCCCGGGGCCGTCACACGGCCCGCCGCGCGCCCCACTCCACACCGCTGCGACCACTCACCAGGACTTCCCCATGCTCCGCACCGCCTTGCGCAACGTTCTCGCGCACAAGGGCCGGCTGCTGATGACCGTCCTCGCCGTCATGCTCGGCGTCGCGTTCGTCTCCGGCACCCTCGTGTTCACCTCCACCGTCTCCGCCGCCTTCCAGAAGAGCGCGGAGAAGGGCTACAGCCACGTCGACGTGGCGATACGCCCCGACGCCACCAAGGACGACAAGCGGCCCGGCCCGCCGCCGGACCTGAGCGCCGCCACCCTGAAGAAGGCCGCCGACCTGCCGGGCACCGATCACGCCACCGGCGTGGTCTCCGGCTTCGCCGCCCTCGCCGACAAGAACGGCGACCTGGTCGGCCAGGGCTGGTCCACCCAGGGCGCCAACTACTACGCCGGGCCCGACGGGCACGGCACCGACCCCCGCTACCCGATGCGTCACGGCCGCGCCCCGCACAACGCCCACGAGGTGGCGCTCGACGCCAAGACCGCGCAGCGCACCGGCTACCAGGTCGGCGACACCGTCCGCATGTCGGTCAACGGCCCGGTCCGCGAGGAGAAGGTCGTCGGCGTCTTCACCACGGACGACGGCGCGGTGGCCGCCGGCGGCACCCTCGTCCTGTTCGACGACGCGACCGCCCAGCAGCTGTTCTCCACCCCCGGCCACTACAAGCGCATCCAGCTGGAGGCCACCTCCGGCACCTCGCAGCAGGCCCTGAAGCAGCAGGTCGCGAAGATCCTGCCGGATACCGCCGAGGCCGTGACCGGGCAGCAGCTCGCCGACAAGCAGGCCGAGCAGATCGACCAGTCCATGTCGGGCATCCGCACGGTGCTGCTGATCTTCGCCGGCATCGCGCTGTTCGTCGGCATCTTCATCATCGCCAACACCTTCACCATGCTCGTCGCCCAGCGCACCAGGGAACTGGCACTGCTGCGCGCCGTGGGCGCCAGCCGCCGCCAGGTGACCCGGTCGGTGCTCGCCGAGGCCACCACGGTCGGCGCGATCGCGGCCGTCGTCGGGTTCGCCGCCGGTGTGGGCGTCGCGGTCGGCCTGCAGGCGCTGGTCGGCGCGGTCGGCACCATGCCCGACGGCCCGCTGAAGATCACCCCGAGCGCGGTCGTCGCCTCCCTCGTCGTCGGCGTCGCCGTGACCGTGCTCTCGGCCTGGCTGCCGGCCCGCCGGGCGGCGAAGGTGCCGCCGGTCGCCGCGATGAACAGCGTGCACGCCGTGGCCACCACCCGTTCGCTGCTGGTGCGCAACACCATCGGGGCGGTGCTCGCCGCCGGCGGCGCGGCCCTGGTGCTGGGCGCGACCTCCGCGGACGACGGCAAGCTGATGATGGGCTGCGGCGCCGGACTGCTGCTGATCGGCGTCTTCGTACTCACGCCGCTGCTGTCCCGGCCGCTGATCGCCGCCGCGGCCCCGCTGCTGCGCCTGTTCGGCGTCAGCGGCCGCCTCTCCCGGCAGAACGCCGTGCGCAACCCGCGCCGCACCGCCGCGACCGCGTCCGCCCTGATGATCGGCCTGACGCTCATCACCGGGCTCACGATCATCGCGACGAGCGTGCAGCAGGGCATCGACAAGATGGCCACTCAGGCCCTCTCCTCGGACTACACCGTCTCCATGGCGAACTACACGCCGCTGGCCCCGCAGGTGGCGAAGAAACTGGACGCGCTGGACGAGACGACCGCGGTCTCCCCGCTGCGCAACGCCGCCTCCCGCATCGACGGCAAAACCGAGTACCTGACCGGCGTGAACGGCTCGTCCATCCAGCGCCTGGTCAACCTCGACTTCACCAGCGGCTCCTGGAAGGGCGTCGACGGCGGCCACGCCGTCGTCGTCGACGACAAGACCGCGCAGCAGCACCACTGGAAGGTCGGCTCCGACCTGAAGGTGACCTACGCGGACGGCAAGCAGGGCGCCCTCACCGTCGCCGGCGTCTACCAGGGCAACCAGATGATCAAGGGCGTCATCCTCGACACCTCGGTCATCACCCCGCACATGACGCACCCCAGCGACATGCAGGTCATGGTCAAGACCAGGGACGGCGTGAGCGACAAGGCCGAGAACACCCTGCAGAAGGCGCTCGGCAACAACCCGGCCGTGCTCGTGCAGGACAAGCAGGACATCAGCGACGGCATCGCCAAGGTGATGAACTTCCTGCTCAACCTGCTCTACGGGCTGCTGGCCATGGCGGTGGTCGTGGCCGTGCTGGGCGTCATCAACACCATGGCGATGTCGGTGTTCGAACGCGGCCAGGAGATCGGCATGCTGCGCGCCATCGGCCTGGACCGCCGCCGCACCAAGCGGATGGTGCGGCTGGAGTCCCTGGTGATCTCCGTGTTCGGCGGCGTGCTGGGCATCGGCCTGGGCATCTTCCTCGCCTGGGCCGCGGGCCGGCTGATCGTGGACGGCATGAGCACCTACTCGATGGTGCTGCCGTGGGACAGGCTGGGGATCTTCCTCGCGCTGGCCGCCCTCGTCGGCGTGCTGGCGGCGCTGTGGCCGGCCCGCCGGGCGGCCCGGCTGAACATGCTCGCCGCCATCAAGACCGAGTAGCGGCAGCAGCCCGCACCACGACGGCGCCGGGCCCGGCACCCCTGCAGGGGTGCCGGGCCCGACGCCGGTCCGTGCGCGCGCAGGACCGCCAGTCGCGCAGCCGCAGCGGCAGCCCGGACGCACCGGACTCGGGCGTGCGCACGGCGAGGATCTGGTTGATGCCGATCTTGTTGTGCTCGAAGGACAGCGCCGAGGCCGCCATGTACAGCCGCCACACCCGGGCCCGGCCCGGCGAGGTGAGGCGCACGGCCTGCTGCCAGTGCCGTTCCAGGTTGGCGACCCAGCGGCGCAGCGTCAGCGCGTAGTGCTCGCGCAGCCCCTCCACGTCCCGCACCTCGAACCCGGCGTCCTCCAGCAGGCCGGCGGTGCGGCCCACCGGGGCCAGCTCCCCGTCGGGGAAGACGTAGGCGTCGATGAACGCGTCGATCTCGTAGGCCGACTCGTCGCGCTGCGGACGGCGGCCGATCTGGTGGTTCAGCAGCCGCCCGCCCGGCTTCAGCAGCCCGTACAGGATGTCCGCGTACTCGCGGTAGACGGCGGTGCCCACGTGCTCGGCCATGCCCACGGACGAGATCGCGTCGTAGGGGCCGTCGGGGATGCGCCGGTAGTCCTGGACCCGGATCTCGATCCGGTCCGTCAGCCCCTCTTCGGCGATCCGTTTGCGGGCGAAGGCGGCCTGCTCGTGCGAGAGCGTGACGCCGACGGCCTGCACGCCGTACTCGCGTGCCGCGTGCAGGACGAGCGAGCCCCAGCCGCAGCCGACGTCGAGCAGCCGCTGTCCGGGCTGCAGGT
>DASSBO010000302.1:0-5216 GCA_035698655.1 Streptomyces sp. | reverse complement strand
GACAGCGCCCCGCGGGTGCGGGGCGCTGTCGGTGCTCGGGTCGTGCGGGCCGGTCAGCGGCCGCAGGCGGCCTTCAGGGCGTCGACGCGGTCGGTGCGCTCCCAGGTGAAGTCCGGCAGCTCACGGCCGAAGTGCCCGTAGGCGGCGGTCTGCGCGTAGATGGGACGCAGCAGGTCCAGGTCGCGGATGATGGCCGCAGGACGCAGGTCGAAGACGTCGGAGATGGCCTGCTCGATCCGGTGCACGTCGCAGGTGGCGGTGCCGAAGGTCTCCACGAACAGGCCGACGGGCTCGGCCTTGCCGATGGCGTAGGCGACCTGGACCTCGCAGCGGCCGGCCAGCCCGGCGGCCACCACGTTCTTGGCGACCCAGCGCATCGCGTAGGCGGCGGACCGGTCGACCTTGGACGGGTCCTTGCCGGAGAAGGCGCCGCCGCCGTGCCGTGCCATGCCGCCGTAGGTGTCGATGATGATCTTGCGGCCGGTCAGGCCGGCGTCGCCCATCGGGCCGCCGATCTCGAAGCGGCCGGTCGGGTTGACCAGCAGCTTGTAGTTCTCGGTGTCGAGCTTGATGCCCTGGCCGGAGAGCGCCTGCAGCTCGGGCTCCACGACGTACTCGCGGATGTCGGGGGCGAGCAGCGAGTCGAGGTCGATGTCCGCGGCGTGCTGCGAGGAGACGACGACCGTGTCGAGCCGGACGGCCTTGTCGCCCTCGTACTCGATGGTGACCTGGGTCTTGCCGTCGGGGCGCAGGTAGGGGATGGTCCCGTTCTTGCGCACCTCGGACAGCCGCTCGGACAGCCGGTGGGCCAGCGTGATCGGCAGCGGCATCAGCTCGGGCGTCTCGTCGCACGCGTAGCCGAACATCAGGCCCTGGTCGCCGGCGCCCTGCTTGTCGAGGGCGTCGTCGGCGGCCTCCTCGGCGGCGGCAGCGGCCAGCCGGGCCTCGTACGCGGTGTCCACGCCCTGGGCGATGTCCGGAGACTGGGAGCCGATGGACTCCGAGACGCCGCAGGATGCGCCGTCGAAGCCCTTCTTGGACGAGTCGTAGCCGATCTCGAGGATCTTGTTGCGCACGAGCGTGGAGATCGGCGCGTAGGCCTTGGTGGTCACCTCACCGGCCACGTGGACCAGGCCGGTGGTGATCAGCGTCTCGACGGCGACCCTGGAGTGCGGGTCCTCCTTGAGGAGGGCGTCGAGAATGGTGTCGCTGATCTGGTCGGCGATCTTGTCGGGGTGGCCCTCGGTCACGGACTCCGAGGTGAACAGGCGGCGGGACACATCGCTCCCTGGGGTTGCAGCGGCTGCTGGCTGATCATGGGCGGACCGGTCGGGAGCTGCGCCCGAACACGATCCGCGGCCAGTTTATCCATCCTGGCCCGGATTCAATCACGGTGTCTCGCACTGCGACACAATTCGTCCACCGATGCGGGCCGGCCGACTGCCTGGTCAGCGGTCGTCGAGCCGCTGTGCGACCAGGTCCCAGACGGTGTCGGCGAGGTCTTCCTTCGGACCGTGCGGGACAGGCGTCTCACTGCCGTCCGCGCCGAGGACGACGGCCTCGTTGTCGGCGCTGCCGAAGGTCCGCGCCTCGCCCACCTCGTTGACGACCAGCAGGTCGCAGCCCTTGCGGGCGAGCTTCCTGCGGCCGCCTTCGAGCACGTCGTGGGTCTCGGCAGCGAAACCGACGACCACCTGTCCGGGATGCGGCCGGTCGGCGGACAGCGTGGCCAGCACGTCCGGGTTGCGGACGAGGGCGACCGGGGCGGGATCGGCGCCGTCCTGCTTCTTGATCTTGCCCGGGGAGTACTCCGAGGGGCGGAAGTCGGCCACGGCCGCGGCCATCACGACGGCGTCGGCGTCGCCCGCCGCCCGCAGCACGGCGTCGCCCAGCTCCCGCGCGGTGTCGACCGGGACCACGTCGACACCCGCGGGATCGGGCAGCGAGACGTTCGCGGCGACGAGGGTGACCCTGGCCCCGCGGGCGGCGGCCGTGCGGGCCAGCGCGTAGCCCTGCCGTCCGGAGGAGCGGTTGCCCAGGAAACGGACCGGGTCCAGCGGCTCACGGGTGCCGCCGGCGCTGACGACGACGTGCCGGCCGGCCAGATCGGGCGCGGCGCCGGCCGTGCCGCGGTGCAGCACCCGGCGGCAGACCTCGAAGATCTCACCCGGGTCGGGCAGTCTCCCCTTGCCGGTGTCGACACCGGTCAGCCGGCCGACGGCGGGCTCGATGACCACGCAGCCGCGGCGGCGCAGCGTGGCCACGTTCTCCCGGGTGGCGGGGTGCTCCCACATCTCGGTGTGCATCGCGGGGGCGAAGACGACCGGGCAGCGCGCGGTGAGCAGCGTATTGGTCAGCAGGTCGTCGGCCAGTCCGTGGGCGGCCCTGGCCAGCACGTCGGCCGTCGCCGGCGCCACCACGACCAGGTCGGCGGCCTGGCCGATGCGCACGTGCGGCACCTCGTGCACGCCGTCCCACACCTCGGTGGCCGCGCTCTGCCCGGACAGCGCGGCCCAGGTCGCCTCGCCGACGAAGTGCAGGGCGGACGCGGTGGGCACCACCCGCACCCGGTGCCCGGACTCGCTCAGCCGGCGCAGCAGTTCGCACGCCTTGTAGGCGGCGATGCCGCCGCTAACCCCCAGCACGACCCTGGCTTCCGCCGGCTGCTGCATCTCTCGCCTCTCACCGTCCGTGCCCCGCACCGACTGCGGAGCGTCCTGTCCACATGACACACCACGGGCCCGGCAGCCGCGCTGCCGGGCCCGTGGTCGACGTCCTACGCGCCGCCCTACTCGTTCGGCGGGGCCTCGACGGCCTCGGAGGTGAGGAGGCCCGCGTTGATCTCACGGAGGGAGATGGACAGCGGCTTCTCGTGGACGTGGGTGTCCACGAGGGGACCGACGTACTCCAGGAGACCCTCACCGAGCTGCGAGTAGTAGGCGTTGATCTGGCGCGCGCGCTTGGCGGCGTAGATCACGAGGCTGTACTTCGAGTCGGTGGCCTCGAGCAGCTCATCAATCGGGGGGTTGATGATGCCCTCGGGCGTGGTGATGGAAGAGGACACGCTCTGCCTTCCGAAGGGTAAAGAAAGATCACAGACTTCGCATCAAGGCTACCAGCTCGGCACTGACGTCCTCGACGGAGGTGTTGACCAGGGTGGTGTCGAACTCGGCCTCCGCGGCCAGCTCGGTCCGCGCCGTCTCCAGCCGCCGCTCGATCACCTCGGGCGACTCGGTGCCGCGCCCGGTCAGCCGCCGCACGAGTTCCTCCCAGCCGGGCGGCGCGAGGAAGACGAGCTGGGCGTCCGGCATGGACTCACGCACGAGACGGGCGCCCTGGAGGTCGATCTCCAGGAGCACCGGCTCGCCCCGCTCCAGCCGCTCCAGCACGGCGCCGCGCGGGGTGCCGTACCGGTTGCCGGCGAACTCGGCCCACTCCAGCAGCTCCCCGTTGGCGACGAGCTTGTCGAACTCCTCGTCGTCCACGAAGTAGTACTGCACCCCGTGCTTTTCGCCGGGGCGCGGGCGGCGGGTGGTGGCGGACACGGACAGCCAGACATCCGGATGCCGCCTGCGCAGATGCGCGACGACCGTGCTCTTGCCGACCCCGGAGGGGCCGGAGAGCACGGTCAGCCGCGTGCGTCCTTCCGGGGATGCGGGGGTCGCCCCCCGGGAGACAGCGTCAGTCATGCAGCGATTATCGCTTTTCCGTGGCCTGGTCGGAAATTCAGGCCGTCGCGCCGCCGAACTCGCGTTCCAGAGCGGCGATCTGGTTGGAGCCGAGGCCGCGGACCCGGCGGCTCTCGGAGATGCCGAGCCGCTCCATGATCTGTTTGGCCCGGACCTTGCCGACGCCGGGCAGCGACTCGAGCAGGGCGGAGACCTTCATCTTGCCGATGACGTCGTTCTCCTGGCCCTGCTTGATCACCTCGTGCAGGGTCGCGCCGGAGTGCTTGAGCCTGTTCTTGACCTCGGCGCGCTCCCGGCGAGCCGCGGCGGCCTTCTCGAGCGCGGCTTGGCGCTGTTCAGGGGTAAGGGGCGGAAGAGCCACGCCTTCGTCACCTCGGATGTCGAACTGTCGGATATGGATCGGTGAGGAACCTAGTTGTCCCGCACCTGCGGGGCAACGAGCAACGCGCCTGTTCACGGTGCTCCCGACGGAGACTAGCCCCACCAGGCCGCATCAGTCAGTGAGAACTGCGGAAAAGTCCTGGTCAGACTCCGTTCGACCGAGACATTTCGCCGCAAAACCCCACCGAAACGGGCGCGGATCGCCGATCAGCGCAGCACGGCGGCCAGCGCCTCGGCCTCCGCACGTGCCGCGCGGCGCAGCCCGTCCACGGAAGGACCGTGCCGCAGCACCCCCCGGCTGACGCTGGGCAGCACGTTGCGCAGCGCGCCGTCGAAGACCTGCGGCAGGTCCTTCGCCGTCGCGCCCTGCGCGCCGATGCCCGGGGCCAGCAGCGGCCCGCCGAAGTCCGCCCGCAGCCCGAGCCGGCACAGGGTGCCGCCCAGGGTGGCGCCGACGACGGCGCCGAAGGAGCCGAGCCCGTCGGCACCGGCGTTCTCCTTCGCGAGGTGGGCGAGCACGCCGGCGGCGACGCTCTCGCCGTCCTCGCCCACCGCGTGCTGCACCTGAGCGCCCTCGGGGTTGGACGTCAGGGCGAGCACGAACAGCCCGCACCCGTGCGTGCGGGCCAGGTCGACGGCGGGGCGCAGCGAGCCGAAGCCCAGGTAGGGGCTGACGGTCAGGGCGTCGGAGAACAGCGGGGCGGCCGGATCCAGGAACGCCGTGGCGTAGGCGGCCATGGTGGAGCCGATGTCTCCGCGCTTGGCGTCGGTGACCACCAGCGCGCCGGCGGCGCGGGCGTCGGCGACCGTGCGCTCGAGCACCGCGATCCCGCGGGAGCCGAAGCGTTCGAAGAACGCCGCCTGCGGCTTGAGGACGGCGACCCGGTCGGCGAGGGCCTCGACGACGGTGCCGGCGAAGCGGTCGAGCCCGCCGGGGTCGTCGGGCAGGCCCCAGGCGGTGAGCAGCTCGGGGTGCGGGTCGATGCCGACGCACAGCGGGCCGCGGGTGTCCATGGCACGGCGCAGCCGGGTGCCGAAGGGCCGGTCGGTCATCGTCAGGCCTCCTGGCGGCTGCGGGCGGCGGCACCGACGGCGTCGGCGAGCGTGGCGTGCGGGCTCGCCGCCAGCCGGGCGGCGAGCCCCTTG
>DASSBO010000301.1:0-3231 GCA_035698655.1 Streptomyces sp. | reverse complement strand
ATGCCACCGATGGCGACGGAGACGAGCGCGTCGTTCAGGCCGGGGATCAGGCGGCCCAGGCCGAGTCCGAGTGTCATCGCGAGGAGGATCCACACGGCCAGAAAGCGGTCGAGTGTGGAGAGTCTGCCGACGACGCCGGGCTCGGCGGGAGTCGTCGGGTTCTGGACAGCGGTCACGGGCAGGACCTCTTCGTGTCGGCTTTCCGGGTCGCCCGCGCGGTGCGGGCCAGGGCGGCGAAGGAGCCGGCGGCGGGCGAGTGGCGGATCTACGACCGCCCGGGCCCGGAGCTGCGCCGGGACATCACCGACGAAGTCCTCCAGTCCCTGATCGCTCGGGGAGACGAGACGACCACCCTCCCCGCCGGGGGGCGGCCGATGCGTGGCTTCGTGATCCCCGGCTTGAGCCACGACTGAGCCAGTGATCCTCAATGGCCCGGCACGGCCGAAAGCCCCAGGTCACTTCGCGCGTGGCCTGGGGCTTCACGGTAGGTCGTGTGGGACTCGAACCCACAACCAACGGATTAAAAGTCCGCTGCTCTGCCAATTGAGCTAACGACCCGCCCCCGCAGCATAGCCCGGCCCCGGCCCGCGTCTCGAAGGTATTCGATCACGGGCCGGGGTGTCGGGCGGCTGCGTCAGCCGTTGCGCTTCCAGCGCGGCTTGTCGGCGCGGCGGTCGAAGCCGCGGGCGCCGGAGCCGCTGCGGTGGTCGTCGCGGCGGCCGTGCGGACGGCGGTCGTCACGGCGGTCGCGGCCGTACGGGCGGCGGTCGCCGTCGCGGCGGTCGTCACGCCGGAACCCGCCGCGGTCGTCGCGCCGGTCGCCGCGCGGGCCGCGGTCGTCACGGCGGTCACGGTTGAACGAACGCCCGTCGTCGCGACGGTCACGGCCGTACGGGCGACGGTCGCCGTCCCGGCGGTCACCGCGCCGGTCGTCGCGGCGGAAGCCGCCACGGTCGTCACGGCGGTCACGCTTCTGCGCGCGCTCCTCGCGCTCCCGCTCGCGGCGCTGCTCCTCGCGGCGGCGCGCCTCCTCCTCGCGGCGACGCTCCGCCTCGGCCTCGGCGGCCGCCTCCGCGGCCAGCGCCTCGGCCGCCTGCGCGACGGCCTCCTCCGGGTCGTCGCCCCGCTCGCGCGCGGCCCGCGCGGTGAGGCGCTCGGCCTCCTCGCGCAGCTCCACGGCACGGCGCTGGGCCTGCTCCAGCTTGCGGGTCAGCTCCTTGACCTCGCGCTCCGCCTGCTTGGCGGTGTTGGACGTCGACTCGGCCTGCACCTCGGTCAGCGAGCGGGCGCCGGTGATCCGGGCGACCTCCTCGTCGAAGACGTCGCCGCGGCCGATGAGGTGGCGCGAGGCCTCCACGCCGGCGTCCTCCATCAGGCGGAAGATCTGCCGCCGCTGGTGGGGCAGCGCCAGCGAGACGACCGAGCCGGACTCGCCGGCGCGGGCCGTGCGGCCGGAGCGGTGCAGGTAGTCCTTGTGGTCGCCGGCCGGGTCCACGTTCAGCACCAGGTCGATGCCGTCGACGTGGATGCCGCGCGCGGCGACGTCCGTGGCGACGAGCACGTTGACGCGGCCGTCCTTGAAGTCGGCCATCGTGCGGGTACGCACGCCCTGCGTCATGCCGCCGTGCAGCGCGTCCGCGCGGACGCCTGCCTCACGCAGCTGCTCGGCGACCCGGTCGGCGCCCAGCTGGGTGCGGACGAAGATGATCGTGCGGCCCTTGCGGGCGGCGATGGCGGCCGTCACCGGCTGCTTGTCGCGCGGCTTCACGATCATCACGTGGTGGGTCATGGTGGTGACGGCGCCCTGGGCGGCGTCCACCTGGTGGCTGACCGGGTCGACGAGGTAGCGGTCGACGAGGGTGCCGATCTCGTTCTCGAGCGTCGCGGAGAACAGCATCCGCTGGCCGCCCTCGGGCACCAGGTCCAGCAGCTCGGTCACCTCGGGCAGGAAGCCGAGGTCGGCCATCTGGTCCGCCTCGTCGAGCACGGTGATCTCGACGTCGTCCAGCGAGCAGGCCCTGCGGTTGATCAGGTCCCGCAGCCGGCCCGGCGTGGCCACCAGGACGTCGACGCCCCGCTCGAGGGCGTTGATCTGGTTGCCCATCGAGGTGCCGCCGCAGACGACCTTGAACTTCAGCCCGAGCACGTCGCCGTACGGCTGCAGCGCGTCGGAGACCTGCATCGCCAGCTCGCGGGTCGGGGTGAGGATCACGCCGCGCGGGTGCTTCTTCTGCGAACGGCCGCCGGCCAGGCGGGTCAGCAGCGGCAGGCCGAACGACAGCGTCTTGCCGGAGCCGGTGCGGCCGCGGCCGAGGATGTCCTTGCCCGCCAGGGCGTCCGGGATGGTCGCGGCCTGGATCGGGAACGGCGTCGTCACACCGTTCTGGGCCAGCTTGCGGACGACGCCCTCGGCGAGGCCGAGGTCGGCGAACGTCACGGTCGGCTCGTCCTCGGGGAGAACGGCCTCAGGAGTGGAAACGGACATGCGAAATGCGAACCTTCCGGAGTCATCGGCACGCGCCCACAACTCCGTGAAGCAACACATGACCGCCTCGATGCGGTAAGCCACGGCAGGAAAAGGAACGCGCCACACGGCGCGCTTAGGTGGTGGCGCCGGGCATGAGGATCAAACGATCGTTCATCGTACGCAACGGGTGGCACCCAGTGCAAACGGGGTGGTCGCCGCGGGGCCTGCGTCCCGGCCGCAGCGGCTCCGCCGCGCGGCGGGCGCGGCCCGGGGCCGGTCGGACGTGTCGCCGACGCCACACCGCCTGCCGGCGGAGCGCGTCAGGACGGCGGGGTCTGCGACGGCGACGCCGGCGGTGACGTGCTCGGCGGCCGGGAAGCCGGCGGTGACGACGGAGGGTCCGGGTCGCCCCCGGGCGGCGGCGTCGGGGAGGCCTGGCCGCCGGGCACGGGCGGTGTCGGCGACGCGGCCCCACGGCCGCCGCCGGCCGGTCCGGACGGGCCGGGCTCCGGGCCGCCGGGGCTGGGTGACGGGCGCCTCCCGTCCTTCCCGGCACCGCCGCGGCGGTGCCGCTTGTGCCGTCGGTCACGCTGAGCCGCCGGGCCTTCGGCGCCGGTGTCGGCGCCGGTGCCGCGCCGGGGCGCGTGCGCGCCGGCGGGCCCGGCGGCGTCCGCGCCGGCCGTCGCATGCCTCCCGCCCGGTCCCGGGCTGTCTGCGGCCGGCTCGGCGCCGCCCGAGGCGACGGACATGCAGCCGCCCGTCAC
>DASSBO010000300.1:0-10518 GCA_035698655.1 Streptomyces sp. | reverse complement strand
AGCGCGAGGTTGTTGCCCGGCTTGATGTCGGCGCTCGGACCGTTCTCGATCCGGTCGCCCTGACGCAGCTTGTTCGGGCACAGGATGTAGCGCTTCTCGCCGTCTGCGTAGTGCAGGAGCGCGATGCGCGCGGTGCGGTTGGGGTCGTACTCGATGTGCGCGACCTTCGCCGGCACGCCGTCCTTGTCGTGACGACGGAAGTCGATCACGCGGAAGGCGCGCTTGTGGCCACCGCCCTGGTGGCGGACGGTCACACGACCGGAATTGTTACGGCCGCCCTTGCTGTGCAGGGGACGGACCAGCGACTTCTCCGGCGTGGACCGCGTGACCTCGACGAAGTCGGCGACGCTGGAGCCACGACGGCCCGGAGTCGTCGGCTTGTACTTGCGGATACCCATTTCTCAGTCCTCGTCCGATATCGGACGATCCTGACCGCTTACGCGGTCGGACCGCCGAAGATGTCGATACGGTCGCCCTCGGCGAGGGTCACGATCGCGCGCTTGGTCGCCGCACGCTGGCCGAAGCCGGTGCGGGTCCGCTTGCGCTTGCCGATGCGGTTGATCGTGTTGACCCCGGTGACCTTGACCTCGAAGACCGCCTGGACGGCCTGCTTGATCTGGGTCTTGTTGGCGCGCGGGTCGACGATGAACGTGTACTTGTTCTCGTCCAGCAGCGCGTAGCTCTTCTCCGAGACCACCGGCTTGACCAGGATGTCACGGGGGTCCGTGAAGGTCTTGCTGGTGACCTGCGCGACGTTTGCCTCGGTCATCAGGCGTTGCTCCCTTCGAGCTCAGGGGTGGCAGCCTGCTGCGGGCCGGCCACGAAGGACTCGAAGGCGGCCTTGGTGAAGACCACGTCGTCGGAGACGAGCACGTCGTAGGTGTTCAGCTGGCCCGGCTCCAGGAGGTGCACCTGGGGCAGGTTCCGAGCGGACAGCCACGCGGTCGTATCGGAGCGCTCGGCGACCAGCAGCACGTGCTTGCGGTCGCTGATCTTCCCGAGCAGCGTCTTGGCGGCCTTCGTGGAGGTCTCTGACTCGACCACGCCGGTCACGACGTGCACTCGGTCGTGACGCGCCCGGTCCGAGAGGGCTCCGCGCAGCGCGGCGGCCTTCATCTTCTTGGGGGTCCGCTGCGAGTAGTCGCGCGGCACGGGGCCGTGCACGACGCCACCGCCGGCGAACTGCGGCGCGCGGGTCGAGCCCTGCCGGGCGCGGCCGGTGCCCTTCTGGCGGTACGGCTTCTTGCCACCGCCGCGGACCTCACCACGGGTCTTGGTCTTGTGCGTGCCCTGCCGGGCCGCAGCCAGCTGGGCGACGACGACCTGGTGGATCAGCGGAACGCTGACCTGCACGTCGAAGATCTCCGCGGGGAGCTCGACGGTCCCGGTCTTGTCGCCGGCCGGCGAAAGAATGTCAATGGTGCTCATCGGTTCCTCAAGCCCCCTTGGCCGCGGTGCGGACCAGGACGAGGCCGCCGTTCGGACCGGGGACCGCGCCCTTGATGAGCAGCAGGCCCTTCTCCGCGTCAACGGCGTGGACGGTCAGGTTCTGGGTGGTGACCCGCTCGTTGCCCATGCGGCCGGCCATCCGGGTGCCCTTGAAGACACGGCCGGGGGTCGCGCAGCCGCCGATGGAGCCCGGCTTGCGGTGGATGCGGTGGGCACCGTGGGAGGCCTTGCCGCCCTTGAAGCCGTGGCGCTTCATGCCGCCGGCGAAGCCCTTGCCCTTGCTCTTGCCGGTCACGTCGACCTTGAGGCCCGAGTCGAACACCTCGGCCGTGACCTCCTGGCCGAGGTCGTACTCGGAGGCGTCCGCGGTGCGGAGCTCGACGAGGTGGCGGCGGGGAGTGACGTCGGCCTTGGCGAAGTGGCCCTTGAGGGGCTTGTTCACCTTGCGCGGGTCGATCTCGCCGAAGGCGATCTGGACGGCGTCGTAGCCGTCCTTGTCATTGGTGCGGACCTGGGTAACGACACAGGGCCCGGCCTTGACGACGGTCACGGGAACGACACGGTTGTTCTCGTCCCAGACCTGGGTCATGCCGAGCTTCTCGCCCAGGACACCCTTGATCTGCTTGGTCATCTTTACCGCGCCTCTCAGAGCTTGATCTCGATGTCGACGCCGGCCGGGAGGTCCAGGCGCATCAGCGAGTCAACGGTCTTGGGCGTCGGGTCGAGGATGTCGATCAGCCGCTTGTGGGTGCGCATCTCGAAGTGCTCGCGCGCGTCCTTGTACTTGTGCGGCGACTTGATGACGCAGTACACGTTCTTCTCAGTGGGCAGCGGCACCGGGCCTGCGACCGACGCACCGGTACGGGTCACCGTCTCGACGATCTTCTTCGCCGAGTTGTCGATGACCTCGTGGTCGTAGGCCTTGAGCCGGATGCGGATCTTCTGTCCCGCCATGGCTACTTCGTAGTCCTGTTCTCTCGTCACGCTCCGGAACCCGGCCGAGCCCTCTCCCGACACTCCCCGGCCCGACCCACGCGGTCGGGCGTGTCGTACTGCCTCCGGATTTCTCCGGACGCAGGTTTCCCTGGGGAAGGAGTCGGGGAAGTCATCCACCGGGTGCCTGGTCGGAGCCCCTCCTGCGCTTCCCGGAAGATTCCCGTACTTCCGCCCCTCATAAGGAGCGACGAGTACGTCGGGACTCGCTTCCGGTCCTCCCGGCGGGAGGCGCACAGCATCGGCACTCAACCGAGCAACCTGGACAGTGTGCCATACCGGACACCGAGCTTGCTAATCGGCCTCGGGCCCGCGCGGGTTTCCGCCCCGGCGTCCGGGGCACCTCGCGCGACATGGTGCGCATCGGGTACACGATGATGACGGAGCACGCCGGACCGCTGCAGCTGGTCGAGGACGTGGTGCGGGCCGAGCAGGCCGGATTCGACTTCTCCGTGACCTCCGACCACTACTTCCCCTGGCTGGCCCCCCAGGGGCACGCATCCTACGCGTGGAGCGTCCTGGGCGCGGCGGCGCACGCCACCTCGCGCATCCCGCTGATGACCTACGTGACGTGTCCCACCACCCGGTACCACCCGGCCGTCGTGGCGCAGAAGGCGGCCACGATGCAGCTGCTCTCGCAGGGCCGGTTCCGGCTCGGGCTGGGCTCCGGGGAGAACCTCAACGAACACGTGGTCGGCGGCGGCTGGCCGGCCGCCGGGGTGCGGCTGGAGATGCTGGAGGAGGCGGTGCGGATCATCCGCGCCCTCTTCCGCGGCGGGCACGTCACCCACCACGGCACCCACTTCGACGTCGAGTCCGCCAAGCTGTGGGACCTGCCCGACGAGCCGCCGCCGATCGGCGTCGCGGCCTCCGGCCCCACCTCGTGCCGGGTCGCCGGGCGGCTGGCCGACCTGCTGATCGCGGTCCAGCCGGAGACGGAGCTGGTCGACGCGTTCGACGCGCACGGCGGCTCCGGGAAGCCGCGGGTCGGGCAGGTGCCGGTCTGCTACGACCCGGACCGGCGGGCGGCCGTGCGGCGGGCGCACGAGCAGTTCCGCTGGTTCGGCAGCGGCTGGAAGGTGAACTCCGAGCTGCCCGGCCCGGCGGCCTTCGAGGGGGCGACGCAGTTCGTCCGCGAGGAGGACGTGGCTGCCGCCATCCCGTGCGGCGACGACGTGGACGCCTTCGTCGACGCGGTGCGGCCGTTCGCGGAGGCCGGCTTCACCGAAGTGGCGCTGGTCCAGATCGGCGGGGAGGCGCAGCGCCCCTTCCTGGACTGGGCCGGGACGCGGCTGCTGCCGGCGCTCCGCGCGCTCTGAGCCGCCCGTCCGGGGCCGGTCTCAGGCGGGCAGGTACTCCGCCCCGGCACACCACACCCGCTGCACGGTGCGGGTGGCACGGATGTCCGCCAGCGGATCGCCGGCCAGCAGTACCAGGTCGGCCCGCATGCCCGGCGCGACGGCGCCGCGGTCGGTCAGTCCGAAGTGCCGCGCGGGCAGCACCGTGGCCGCCCGCAGCGCGTCCACCGTGGACAGCCCGGCCTCCACCAGCAGCTCGAGCTCGTGGTGGAGGCTGCTGCCGTGCGGCAGGTTGACCGGGACTCCGGGGGTGGCGTTGGCGTCCGTGCCGGCGAGCAGCGGCACGCCCTCGACGTGCAGGGCCGCGACACTCGAGCGGGCGTGGTCGTAGTCGATGCCCGGGCGGCCCATGCCGGCCGCTGCCTCCATCATGGTCAGGGTCGGCACGCAGATGCGGCCCTCGGCGGCCATCCGGGCGAGCTGCCTCTCGTCCAGGTCGGCGTCCAGCGGCGCGTGGGTGAGGACGTCGGCGCCCGCCTGCTGTGCCATGGCCACGGCGCCGGCCGCGCTCGCGTGGGCGACCACCCGCTTGCCGTGGGCGTGCGCCGCCGCGACGAGGGCGTCCAGCGTGGGCTGGTCCAGGCCGGCCGGGCCGGGCGGCTCGACGACGACCTTGACGTAGTCGACACGCTCGGCCACCCGTGCGTTCACGAAACGCTCGGCGTCCGCGGGGCCGGTGACGAAGCCGTCCTCGGGGATACCGGGGATCTCCTCGTGCATGCCGCCGCGGCCGATCGCGATCGTGCCGGCGCTGCGGAAGTCGGTGAGGCCGTCCCGCCGGGCGCGCAGCTCCTCGACCAGGGACGGCGGCCACGCTCCCATGTCCAGGGCCGTCGTCACTCCGTGCTCCCGCAGTTGTTCGAGGTGGTCGACGCCTTCGAGATGGACGTGTGCGTCGATCAGCCCCGGCAGCAGCACGGCGCCCTGGCAGTCCAGGACCCGTGCGCCCTGCGGATCCGGGCCGAGCACCGGCCCGTCGACGACGACCGTGGCGGGCGGCAGCAGTCGTCGGCCGTCGAAGGCGCGGACGTTCGTCAGCGCCGTCTTCTCGGTCACGGGCATCTGCGTCTCCCAGGAGTCGGCGACTGCCGGCACTGTCCAGGAGAGCACCGCGGGCCGCCGCGGGCCAGTCCGGACGGGGACACCGATGAGTTTCCGGCGCACGGGCCGTCGGTACGGGTGAAGCACTCGACGACCGGGAGGCACCCATGAGCACCGACGGATTGATCACCTGTCTGTGGTTCGACGACCAGGCCGAGGAGGCCGCCGAGTACTACGTGTCCGTCTTCAAGGACGGGCGGCTCGGCCCGATCGGGCGGCACACCGAGGCGGGCCCGGGCCCTGCCGGGTCGGTGCTGACCGTCTACTTCGAGATCAACGGACAGCGGTTCGTGGCGCTGAACGGCGGAGCGCAGCCGTGGACGTTCAACGAGTCGGTCTCCTTCCAGATCCCGTGCCGGGACCAGGCGGAGGTCGACTACTACTGGGACGCGCTCACCGACGGCGGCCAGGAGGCCGAGTGCGGCTGGCTGAAGGACCGGTACGGGCTGTCCTGGCAGGTCGTCCCCGAGCAGCTCCTGAAGTGGGTCGGCGACCCGGATCAGGAGAGCGCGGCGCGCACGATGCGGGCGATGTTCGCGATGAAGAAGTTCGACATCGCGGCCCTGCAGCGGGCGCACGCCGGGGCGTGAGCCCGCTTGCGGCGGGGCCCGCGGCCGGTCAGGCCCGGCCGCGGGCCAGCGCGACGAGGCGGTCGAGGATGCGGCCTCCGTCGGCGCGCAGCCCGTTGTGCTCGTACTCGTTGGTCAGCCAATACCGCATGCCCGGGATGAGCCGGGCCGTCTCCTCGGAGAGGTCGCGGTCGACGTAGGCGTCGTCCGCGTAGACGGCGGCCGCGCACGGCACGTCGCAGGCGCGGAGCCGGTCCGCGTCGTAGAGGCGGGGCCACTCATGCCCGGCCAGCAGGTCAGCCGCCTCGCGCAGCGGTGCCAGCTCGCCGTACTCCTCGAACATCCAGGGGAAGACGTGTTCGCCGGTCAGCAGCGTCGGGTCGGCCGCGAACTCGGCCGGGCGGGTCCGGTCGGCGGACCAGCGGGTCGCGTGGCCGTCGGCGTAGCTGGACTCGTGGATGACCGCGTAGAGCGGGTTGCGGCCGGAGAAGGGCATGGCGGCAGCGGCGTCGTGCCGGAAGGCGGGCGAGGCGGGGTCGCGTTCGAGCAGGTGGTGCAGGCGCTCGGCTCCGTCGCTCATGCCGAGCATGTGGCCCAGCTGCCGGAACCTGCGGGGCGTGAGCCGGTCGCCGCCGGGCAGCCGGACGTCCTCCGTCTCGAGCCGGTCCAGCAGGGCGGCGACGCGGTCCCGGTCTCCGGGGTAGCGCCGGTAGTAGCGGTGGTTGCGCTCGAGCATGGTCGCGAAGGTGGCCCGGTACACCTCGTCGGGGTGCCGGCCGACGGGCGGGAGGCCGCCGGTGAACAGGGCTTCGCGCAGGCTCTCGGGAGCGGTGCACAGGTAGTGCAGGGCGCAGAAGCCGCCGAAGGACTGGCCGAGCACGCTCCACCGCTCCACGCCCAGCTCGCGCCGGATCCACTCGGCGTCGCGCACGATCGCGTCGGCGCGGAAGTGCGTCAGATGGTCGGCCTGTTCGCGTGGTGACATGCCGGGCAGGGTGCCCACCGGAGTGGAGAGTCCGGTGCCGCGCTGGTCGAGCAGCAACACCCGGTAGTCGCGCAGCGCCCGGTGCAGCCAGCCGGGGCCGGCCGGGTCGGCGCTGGGGCGCGGGGCCTCCTGGCCGGGGCCGCCCTGCAGGTAGACGAGGAAGGGCCGGTCGGTGCCGTCCGGAGCGGCGGCCTCGCGGGCGAAGACGGTGATGCGCTCGCCGTCCGGAGCATCGTGGTCCAGCGGTACGCGGAAGGTGTGTTCGGTGAGGATCAGGCCGGGGATGCGCGTGGTGACAGCCATGCCCCCGATCATGTCATCGGGGGCATGGCAGGTGGAGAGGCACTCAGCTCTGCTTGATGGCCGAGACCTCGAATTCGAGCACGATCTTGTCGCTGATCAGCACGCCGCCGGTCTCCAGTGCGGCGTTCCAGGTGATGCCGAAGTCCTGCCGGTTGATCGTCGTGCGGCCCTCCAGACCGATCCGGCTGTTGCCGAACGGGTCGGTGGCCTGGCCCTCGAAGGTGAAGGGGACGGTCACCGGACGGGTCACGCCCTTGACGGTCAGGTCGCCGGTGACGTCGTATTCGTCGTCGCCGGTCGCCTGCACGCCGGTGGAGCGGAAGGTGATCTCCGGGTACTCCTCCATCTTCAGGAAGTCGTTGCTGCGCAGGTGGCCATCGCGGTCGGCGTTGCGGGTGTCGATGCTGTCGGCCTTGATGACCAGCTCGACCGTCGAGCGCTCGGGGTTCTCGCCGTCGATGCGAGCGCTGCCGGTGAACTCGTTGAAGGCGCCGCGCACCTTGGTCACCATCGCGTGGCGGGCGACGAAACCGATGCGGGTGTGCGTCGGGTCGATGGTGTACTCACCGGTCAGCTGCGGGTCGTTCGTGGCGGTAGTCATGACGGACCTCCGGGTCATGGTGTGCTGCGTACACTCCCGCCAACGTAGTTGAAGGCTCAACTATTCCGCCAGGGCAGCCGGGCCACCAGATGCGGCGACCCAGGTCGAGCGCGAGCGCCGGGACCAGGACCGTGCGCACCAAAAAGGTGTCCAGCAGCACCCCGACCCCCACCAGCACGCCCAGCTGCGCCATCGTCACCAGCGGCAGACCGGCGAAGACGCCGAAGGTCGCGGCCAGCACGACGCCGGCGCTGGTGATCACGCCGCCGGTACTCGTCAGGCCCTCCAGCACCCCGCGCACATGCCCGCGACGCCGCGCCTCCTCGCGGATCCGCGTCATGAGGAAGATGTTGTAGTCGATGCCGAGGGCGACGAGGAAGACGAAGCCCATCAACGGGATCGACCAGTCGACTCCGGCGTACCCCAGTACGTGCGTGAACAGCAGGTTCGACGCACCCAGCGCGCCGAGGTAGGACAGCACGACGGTCGCCAGCAGCAGGACCGGGGCCACCAGTGCGCGCAGCAGCCAGACCAGCACCAGCAGCACGACGAGCAGCACGACCGGCAGGACCGTCCGCAGGTCGTCGGCCGCGGCACGCCGGGTGTCCAGGTTCTCCGCCGTCGGGCCGCCGACCAGGGCCTGCGCACCGTCGACGGCGTGCACCCGCTCGCGCAGCGCGTCCACGGCGTTCTCGGCCGCGCGGCTGTCGGGAGCGTCCGCAAGCGTGGCGGAGACGACCGCGAGCGCGCCGTCCGGCGAACGGTCGCCGACCCGGGCCGAGGCCACACCCGGCGTCGCACGGGCCGCGGCGGCCACCTCCGCCGCCCGCCCGGCGTCCGTCACGACGGTGGCGGGCGCGGAGGCGCCGGACGGGTAGTGCGCGGAGATCCGCTCCTGCGCGACGACGGACTGCGGCTTGTCCTGGAACATCTCCGCGTGCGTGAGCCCCATGTCCATGCCGATGACGCCGAGCGCCAGCGCGCCCGTCGCCGCCGCGGAGACCAGCCACGAGGAGCGGGGCCGCCGGGCGACGCCCGCACCGATCCGGGCCCACACGGTGCCCGGCCTGCGCGGCGGCGTGCCCTCGCGCGGCACGAACGGCCAGAACACCCAGCGTCCGGTCACCACGAGCAGCGCAGGCAGCACCGTGCTCATCGCCAGGACCGCGCACAGCACGCCCACCGCGCCGACCAGGCCGAGGGAGCGGGAGGAGTTGATGTCGGCGAGCGCCAGGCAGGCCAGTCCGGCGGCGACGGTGCCGGCCGATGCGGCGATGGCGGGACCGGAGCGCCGCAGCGCCACCCGCATGGCCTGGTGCCGGTCGGCGTGCCGGTGCAACTCCTCGCGGAACCGGGCGATCAGCAGCAGTGCGTAGTCGGTGCCCACGCCGAACACCAGGACCATCAGCACCCCCGCGCTCTGCGGGTCAACGGGCAGGCCCGCGTACCGGGCGAGCAGATAGGTGGTGGCCTGGGTGAGCACCGCGGCGAAGCCGACGGAGACCAGCGGCAGCAGCCACTGCACCGGGCTGCGGTAGGTCACCAGCAGCAGGACGGCGACGACGGCGGCCGTGGCCAGCAGCAGGGTGGTGTCGAGCGAGTCGAAGACGGCGACCTCGTCGATCAGCGCGGCGGCCGGTCCGCCGACGGCGACCTCCAGGCCGGGAGGTGCGTGGGCAGCCGCGGTGTCGCGGATCTGCTCCACCGCACCGGTGAGGTCGTCGCCGGGGAGCGGGATCACGGTCATCAGGGCCCGGCCGTCGTCGGCCGCCACCGGCGGGCCGACGTGCTCGCCCTCGGCGGCCAGCGGCGCGAGGCCGGCGCGGTCGGCCGCGGCCTGCTGCCGCGCGGCGTCGCCGATCCGGCCGCCGTCGTCCGCGGTGTAGACGACGACCGCCGGCATCAGCCGGTCGGCGCGGAACTGCTGCAGTTCGGTGTTGACCCGGGCCGACTCGGCCCCTGCCGGGAGGAAGGCGTTGGGGCCGGTGTCCTCGACATCGCCGAGCCTGCCGGCGAGCGGACCGAGTGCCGCTGCGGCGATCAGCCAGGCGGCGAGGACGAGCCATTTGGCGCGTCGGCCGCCGACCGCCGTGGGGAGCCGCTTGATCCAAGCGGGCATGGGTGGTCTCCTTGCGGTGGGAGTGGAAGGTCGTGCGATGGGCTCGCGGGACTGTGCTGCTTCTCGATACGGCCGGGAGTTGCCGCTCCCGGCCGTACCTTCGTGCTCATTCGATCTCGCGCATCATCTTCTCCATCGAGGTCAGCGCGGTGCGGGTCTCGGTGAGCTCCTCCAGACTGCGGCGCTGGAGCTCGACGTTGTCCTCCAGCAGCTGGGCATAGCGCTGGGCGAGCTTCTTGTACTGCTCCTCGCGGGCCGCCAGCATGCGGGCCCGCCAGGTGGCGGCGAGCTGCCAGACCACCACGATGAGGAACAGGAAGACGCCGCCGGCGCCGATGGCTCCCGCCAGGGCTTCGCCGTCCATCAGGTGTTCTCCTTCGCGTGTGCGCCCTCCGGCCGGCCGGCCGGGAGCGTGCGGGCCGCCTCGGCGACGACCGCCGGGCTCAGCGTGTAGAGGAAGGGCGCCGGTTCGTAGTACTTCATGGCCTTGCCCGTCTCGGACAACTCGAGGCTTCCGACGACCAGTCCGGCCGCCTCCAGCCGCTGCAGGTGCATGTGCAGCAGCGGCCGTCCCATGCCGATCTCCCGGGCCAGCGCACTCACGTAGTTCCGCCTCCGGGTCAGGGCTGCGACGATCCGCATCCGGTGCGGATTGCCCAGCGCCGAGAGCACCTTGAGCAGCTCGTCTCCGGTGGGAGCCGGGTCGGTGGCCATCCGGTCCTCTTCCTGGTCGCCTCTGGAGTCGAACCTAGGAAGGTCCGACTCCACCTGTCAAAGAATCCTGACACATGTCCGGGAAACCTCAGGGGTCTCTCAGGGTCATCCCTGACACACGAAGGGGCCCCGCACGACGATGTCGTGCGGGGCCCCTTTCACCGGCCGAGGCCGGCGGCAACTCCGTCAGGAGCGACCGGTCACTTGATGATCTTGGTGACCTGGCCGGCGCCCACGGTCCGGCCACCCTCACGGATGGCGAACTTCAGGCCCTCCTCCATGGCGACCGGCTGGATGAGCTGGACGCTCATCTCGGTGTTGTCGCC
>DASSBO010000299.1:0-3894 GCA_035698655.1 Streptomyces sp. | reverse complement strand
AACGGGCCGCCCAGGTGCGCGAGCACGGCACCGCGCCGCTCCAAGCACCCTCCGCCAAGCGGTGGTTCAGCCCCTCCGGGCGGCCGGACGACCGGCTGCTCACCGACCTGCGCGCGGCCGACCCGCACGCGTACGCGGCCTGTTGCGACGCGCTGGCCACCTTCGACCTGCGACAGGCGCTCTCCCAGGTGAGGGTGGACACCCTGGTCGTCGCCGGGCGCGACGACCCGGCCACGCCGCCGGCCCTCGCGCGGGAGCTCGCCGACGGCATACCCGGCGCCGAGCTGACCGAACTCCCGCACGCCGGCCACCTTGCCACCGTGGACCAGCCGGACCGCGTCACCCGGGCGCTGCGTGCGCACCTCGGCGCGCACCCGCCGGACGACGCCGCGGCCCGGCACTCGGCCGGGCTGGCCGTGCGCCGCGCCGTACTCGGCTCCGCGCACGTCGACCGGGCCGCCGCCGCAACGACGCCGTTCACCGCGCCGTTCCAGGACTTCATCACCCGCTACGCGTGGGGGGAGATCTGGACGGACGAGACCCTGGACCGCCGCACCCGCTCCTGCGTGACGCTCGCCGCGCTGACCGCGCACGGCCACCTGGGCGAACTCGGTCTGCACGTGCGGGCCGCGCTGCGCAACGGGCTCAGCCCCGACGAGATCGGCGCCGTGCTGCTGCAGGCCGGCGTGTACTGCGGAGTCCCCGCCGCGAACGCCGCGTTCGCCGTCGCCCAGCAGGCGCTGCGCGAGGCCGCGGACGACGACGGCGACGGCACCGACGAGCCCCCGACCGGGAGGAACTGATGCGCACACGCGTCGGCATCATCGGCGCCGGCCCCGGCGGACTGCTGCTGGCCAGGCTGCTGCACCGCGCCGGCATCGACTGCGTCGTCCTGGAGAGCCGCGACCGGGCCTACGTCGAGCGGCGCCAGCGCGCCGGCATCCTCGAGCAGGGCACGGTCGACGTGCTGCGCGAGTGCGGCGCGGACGCCCGGATGAACCGCGAGGGCCTGGTCCACCACGGCATCGAGCTGCGCCACGACCGGCGCGGCCACCGCGTCGACTTCCCCGGCCTGACCGGCGGCCGCAGCGTGATGGTGTACGCGCAGACCGAGGTGGTCAAGGACCTGATCGCCCTGCAGCTGGACGACGGTCCGCCGCTGCTGTTCGAGGCCCGGGCGCTGGCTGTCGAGAACGTCGGCGGCGACAAGCCGTCCGTGCGTTTCGTGCGCAGCGGCCGCGAAGAGGTCCTGCAGTGCGAGTGGGTGGTGGGCTGCGACGGCTTCCACGGCGTCAGCCGGGACGCGCTGCCCGCCGAGGCCCGGCAGGTCTTCGAGCGGGTCTACCCCTACTCGTGGCTGGGGATCACCGCGGACGTGCCGCCGTCCTGCGACGAGCTGATCTACGCCCACTCACCGCGCGGCTTCGCCCTGCACAGCATGCGCTCCCCCAGCGTGAGCCGCCTCTACCTTCAGGTCGACAACGGCGACGAGCCGGACGCGTGGCCCGACGAGCGCATCTGGGACGAACTGGACGCCCGCTTCGCCGTCGACGGCGACTGGCGGCTGGAGCGCGGGCCCGTCACCGCCAAGGCCGTACTGCCGATGCGCTCCTCGGTCACCGAGCCGATGCGGCACGGCCGGCTGCTGCTGGCCGGGGACGCCGCGCACATCGTGCCGCCCACCGGTGCCAAGGGCCTCAACCTGGCGGTCGCCGACGTGACGGTCGCGGCCCGCGCCCTGACCGAGTGGCACCGGACGGGCTCCGGCGCGCTGCTCGACGCCTACTCACAGACCTGTCTGCGCCGGGTGTGGCAGGCCGAGCACTTCTCGTACTTCATGACCACCACGCTGCACACCGAGCCGGGCCAGTCGCCGTTCACCACCCGGCTGCAGACCGCGCAGCTCGACCGCATCGCCGCCTCCGTCCCCGCCGCCAGAGAACTGGCGGAGCACTACACCGGTCTCCCGATCGGCTGACCGGCCTCCCCGCACACGAGCCTTTCAGGAGCCCCCATGCAGGCTGCACACGGAGACTCAGCATCACCCGACACCGGACGCCGGGGCATCCCGGCGCAGACCGGCCCGGGTGCGGACGCGAGCACGGCGTCCCGTGCGACGGGCCGGCTGCGCCCGTGGCACACCCTGTGGGGCCTGCTGCTGCTCGGCTGGATGGTCAGCGCCGCCGACCGCGCCGTGACCGGCCCGGTCGTCACATGGATGATCGACAACGGCGTGAGCTTCTTCGCCGACGCCGACCATCCGCACGCCCTGGGCGGCCTCATCGGCGGCCTGTTCTTCGCCGGTTACATGCTCACGCAGTTCCCCGGCGGCTACCTCGGCGACCGCTACGGACACCGCACGCTGCTGGTCGTCAGTCTGCTGTGGGCCGGCGTCGTCACCGTCCTGACGGGCGTGTTCAGCGGGCTGATCGCCTTCATCGTGGTGCGCGTGGTGACGGGCCTGGGCGAGGGCGCGTTCTACTCCAACGACCGCAGCCTGATCACCGAGACCACCCCGGAGCGGCAGCGCAGCCTCGGCATGGGAGTCGTCATCACCGGTCTGGCGCTCGGCATCACCATCGCGACGGTGCTCACCCCGTACTTCATCGACTTCGGCGGGCAGTTCCTGCCCGACGTGCAGTCCTGGCGGATGGTCTTCTGGATCCTGGGCGCCGCCACCCTGCTCGTCGGGGTGCTGCTGCTGGTGCGCTTCCGCGCCCACCTGACGCCGCGGCTGCTCGGCCGCGCGACACTGCACCTGGCCGGCTACTCGGTGGTGGCGCTCGTCCTCATCATGGCCGTGTACCTGCTGGGTGCGGAGCTGGGCCTGTCCAACCTGTGGATCGCGCTCATCGAGGTCGCGCTCGCCGTCGGCGTGGTGCTGTTCGCGCTGTCCCGCAAGGGGCAGGAGATCGGCCCGGTGCTGAAGAACCGCGACCTGTTCCTGCTCTACCTCGCCAACATCGCGATCCTGTGGAACCTGTGGTTCTTCAGCTTCTGGTCGGTCTCCATCGTCGCCGGTGCGGCCCACTCCTCCTTCACCAGCGCCGCGCTGACCGCCGGCTTCAACGCCGGCGCCGGCATCCTGGGCTTCCCCGCCGGCGGGTGGCTGTCCGACTACGGGGTGCGGCGCGGCTGGGGCCGCAAGGAGATGATGCTGACGTTCACCGGCATCCAGGCCGTCCTGACCGTCGCCTTCGCCTGGTACCTGTCCGCAGCCGCCCATCCGTCGCTGCTCGTCATGGGCCTGCTGCTGTTCACCGCCAGCCTGTTCTTCAACGCCCTGCAGCCCGTCGGACACGCGCTGACCGCCGACCTGGCCGCACCCGAACTGCGCGGTTCCGCCTTCGGCCTGGAGAACCTGATCGGCGAGACCGGCGCCGTGCTCTCCCCCGCGATCAGCGGCGTGCTGCGCGACAGCACCGGCAGCTGGACCGCGGCGGTGTGGGTCGACGCCGCCGTCGTCGTCGCCGGGTTCTGCGTGCTGGCCGGCGTCCGGGGGCGACGTGCCACCGCCGCGGCCGCCCTCGCCTCCTGAGAACCGCCCCTACCGACACCGGCAGAGAAGGAACCACCCAGCATGACCACAGTCCGCGACGCCTCCTTCGAGGTGCTGCGCCGGCACGGCATGACGACCGTGTTCGCCAACCCCGGCTCCACCGAGGTGCCGCTGCTCGCCGGCTTCCCCGACGACATGCACTTCGTCCTCGCCCTGCACGAGGGGTCCGTCGTGGGCACCGCGACCGGCTGGGCGACCGTCCGCGAGGAGCCGGCGCTCGTGCTGCTGCACACCACCGCCGGGCTGGGCAACGCCGTGGGCGCGCTGGCCACCGCACGGGTCAACCGGGCGCCGCTGGTCGTCCTGGTGGGCCAGCAGGACCGGCGGCACCTGGC
>DASSBO010000298.1:0-11640 GCA_035698655.1 Streptomyces sp. | reverse complement strand
GCGCTGGGAGCGCTGCCGGACGGCGTGCACGTCCTGGAACACTGTCCGCTGCACCTGCTGCTGCCGTCCTGTGACGCGGTGATCCACCACGGCGGCGCCGGGACGACGATGACGGCCGCCGCCTCGGGGCTGCCGCAGCTGGCGATGGCCTGCGCGATGGACCAGTTCCTCAACAGCCGCCGCGTGGCGGCCTCCGGTGCCGGCCTCGCACTGCCCGCGCACGCCGCCGACGTGGCGGGCGTGCGGCAGGCGGTCGGCCGGCTGCTGCACGGCCCGGGGCACCGGGCCGCCGCTCGCCGGATGCGGGAGGAGATGCTGCGGATGCCCGCCCCCTCCCGGGTCGCCGAGGTGCTGACGGCCGGCTGAGCCCGGCCGTCTCAGACGCGGACCTCGTCGCGGCGGTAGAACCAGGCCGCCGCGGCGGAGAACAGCAGCAGGTACGCGGCGAGTACGAGAACGTCGGCGGCGGCCGGCCACTCGCCGAGCTGGGCGTGGTGCCCCAGTTCCGCCATGTGGTAGGTCGGGGTGAACTTCGCGACGACCTGCAGCCAGCCGGGGAAGATCTCCACGGGCCAGAACAGTCCGCCGACGGCTGCGAAGCCCATGTTGAACACCATCAGTCCGACGGTGATCGAGGTGCTGGTGAACATGTAGCCCAGCAGCACGCTCAGGGCGCAGAAGACCAGGCTGCCCAGCCAGACGGCGACGGTGGAGCCCACCCACTGGGGTGCGTCCAGGCTGACGCCGTTGAAGACGGCGCCGAAGACGAAGATGGCCACGATCGCGGTCAGGCTGACCACGGCCGCCGTGGCCACCTTGCCCGCGATGTACTGCGTGCTCGACATGGAGGTCAGCCTCAGCTGCCGGGTCCAGCCGATCTCCCGCTCGGCGGCGATGCGCGGCCCGCCGGCGTTCAGGGAGGCGCCGATGGCGCTGAAGACGCCCATGGACACCAGCAGGTAGTTCTGCGCGGAGGTGCCGCCGAGACTGCCGTTGCCGTGCGCGGTGGACAGGTAGATGGCGATCGGCATGCCGATCGTGAAGACGATGAAGCGCCAGTCCTTGAAGGCGCGTTTGATCTCCAGTTCCAGCAGGACGTTCACCGTGCGTTCTCCTTCACCGGCTGTGCGGGCGGGGTGTCCTCGGCGTCGTGCTCCTCCGGCTCCGCCGTCAGACTCAGATAGGCCTGCTCGAGGCCCAGACCGGTGATCTCCAGGTCGCGGGGCCGCAGTTCGCGGCGGACGAGGGCGTCGACGGTGGCGTCGGAGTCGTCGCTGTGCAGCACCACCGAGCCGTGGCGCGCCTGGACGTCGACGACGCCGGGCAGCGCCTGCAGGGTCTCCTCCCCGGCCTCGCAGCTGAAGGACATCCGGCGCAGCCCGGTGCGGGCCTTCAGCTCGGCGGGGGTGGAGTCGGCGAGCAGCCGCCCCTGGTGCATCACCAGGACCCGGTCGGCCGCACTGTCCGCCTCCTCCATGTAGTGAGTGGCGAACAGCATGGTGCGGCCGCTCGCGGCCTGAGCGCGCATGGTCTCCCAGAAGCGGTGCCGTGCGGCGACGTCCATGCCGGCGGTCGGCTCGTCGAGCACGATCAGTTCGGGGTCCTCGACGATGGCCAGCGCGAACCGGATCCGCTGTCGCTGGCCACCGGAGAGCTTGTCCACCCGGTGGCCGAGGATGTCCTCGATGTCGGCCTGCCGCACGATCTCCGGGAAGGGCAGCGGGTGCCGCGCCAGCCGGTGGACGAGCCGGATGACGTCGCGCACCGTCACCTCCGGCATCAGGCCACCGGTCTGCAGCATCGCGCCGACCTGGCCGGCCCGGATGGCGTCGGCCGGGCGGCGGCCGAAGAGTCTGATCCGGCCCTCGTCCGGGCGGACCAGCCCGAGCAGCATGTCCAGACTGGTGGATTTCCCGGCGCCGTTGGGGCCGAGCAGCCCGATGGCCTGCCCGCGCTCCACCCGGACGGTCAGGCCGTCCACGGCATGGACCTCGCCGTAGCTCTTCGACACGGCCTCGATGTCGATGGCGAGCTCGGGCAGCTCGTCACGACGCTCGGTTGCTGTTCCCACGCGGAGGATGTCCCTTCAGTCGGCGTCCGCGGCCCAGGAGGGCCGGTGGAGGATCTCGACGACGGCACCGGACCAGGTGAAGCCCGCCCCGACACCGAGCAGCAGGCAGCGGTCTCCGGGGCGGAGCGCGCCGGAGTCCGCGAGGTGGCCGAGGCTGGCGAACTGGTCGCCGGCGCCCATGTGCCCCACGGTCCGGAACCAGGACCACGCGGTGCGGTCGTCGTCGATGCCCAGGGGCACGGCGAAGTTGGCGTCGAAGCGTCTGCGCCCGAAGTGCGGGAGGACGAACCAGTCGATCTCGGCGAGTTCAGTCCCGGCGTCCTTCAGGGCGCGGTGCAGCGACTCGCGCTGGCCGGCGGCGCCGCGCGCCACGGTCTCGGTCATCCGGGCGGTCGCCAGGTAGTCGCGCTGACACGCCTTGACGTCCAGCGGCATGCGGACCGAGAACGGCGCGTCGGAGAACGGGTCGGCGCCGCGGTGCATACCCTCCAGGCCGGAGTCGGCGACGGTGCACAGGCTGAGCAGCCGGGCGAAGCCGTCGTGGTTGGACAGCACGAGGGCGGAACCGCCGTCGCCGAAGACGGTGCCCGGGTCGCTGAACCAGCGGTCGATGCCGGGCAGGCAGAAGCGGTCGGCCGCCGCGCACACGACCGCCGACGGGCCGGGCTCGGCCGTCAGCCGGGTGGCCGCGAGCTCCAGGGCGGCCATCCCGCCGTTGGACATCTGCCGGATCTCCACCGCGGGACACGGCGTACCGAGGGCGACGCGCTGCACGTAGGAGGCCGGCGCCCACATGTCGTGGCCCTGGTAGTAGACGTTCGCGTAGATGAGCGCTCCGAACTGCTCCACGGGGATGCCGGACCGTTCGACTGCCTGCCTGGCGGCGTGGGCAGCCATCTCGGGGGCGGACTCGCCGGCGGAGACCCGTGCGGAGACGAACCGGGTCCTGGCGACGTCCTCTCGACGGCACAGGCCCTGGGCGACGGCCGCCTCCACGGTCATGGCCGGCGGCAGCCGGGAGCCGTCGCCGGCGATGTACACCGCGTCGTACCTCATGCGCGCGCCTCCGGCGGGCGGGCCGGCCCGGGCCGCGACGGGCGCTGCGGCAGCCGGGACCCGGCCACCGCGTGCGCGGGGAAGCAGTCGGCCAGGCGCTGCGCGTCGGCCGGCCCCAGGCGGTCCGCGACGGCGGCGAGGTTCTGCGCGAGGTGCGCGGAGCTGGTCGTGCCGGGGATCGGGACGACGTCCTCGCCCTGCGCCAGCACCCAGGCCAGCGCCAGCCTGCCCAGCGGCACCCCGGTGCGAGCGGCGACGCGTTCCGCCTCGGCCAGCAGCAGCCGGTTGCGTGCGGCGTTCTCCGGTGCGAAACGCGGGTGGTTGCGCCGGTAGTCCCCGGCACGGAGCGCGCCGGGACCGACCGCGCCGGTGAGAAAGCCGCGCCCCAGCGGACTGCAGGCCACGAAGCCCACACCCAGTTCCCGCGCCGCCGGGAGCAGTTCGTCCTCCACGTCGCGCGACCACAGCGAGTACTCGGCGGCCACGGCCGTGACCGGGTGGACGGCGTGGGCCCTGCGGAGCTGGTCCGCGGTCACCTCGCACAGCCCGACGTGTCCGATCTTGCCCTCGGCCACCAGCTCGGCCAGGCCGCCGACGCTCTCCTCGACCGGGACGGCGGGGTCGACCCGCGCGAGGTGGTACAGGTCGATGTGGTCGGTGCGCAGGCGCCGCAGCGACGCCTCGCAGGCGGCCCGCAGGTGCCGGGGGGTGCCGTCGAAGGCCGTGGGGCGCGCCGGCCCCGAGAACACGGCTCCGCCGCGGGTGGCCAGCACCGCGTCGCCGCGCCGGCCGGCCAGCGCGCGGCCGAGCAGTTCCTCGACGCTGCCGCCGCCGTAGAAGTCGGCGGTGTCCAGCAGGGTCACGCCGTGGTCCAGCGCCTCGTTCACCAGTGCCGCCGCGCGGTCCGCGCCGATCTCCCCGTAGCCGCCGGTCAGTCCCAGACAGCCGTATCCCACGGCGGACGTGACCAGGCCGGCGGGCCCCAACTTCCTGCGTTCCTCCATGCGGTCAGCGTGCTGCGCGGGCCTCGAGTCGTGCTGGAGCACCGCGCACGGTCCGCCGGGTGCCGGGCACGTCCGGGCCACCGTCCACCGGATCTCCACCGGTTCTGCAGCGCCCGCGGCGAACGTGCGGCCAGGATGCGTCGCCGAGACGACGGCGTCCGCAGCCGTTCCCGCTCCCGCTCGAGAGGACTGGACGTGTCCAAGCCGGAATCCCTCGTCGTCGAACGCAGCGTCCCGGTCCAGGCGCCCGCCGACGCCGTGTTCGCGGCCGTCGTCGATGTCGAGAACTGGCCGCAGTTCCTGCGGAACGTCGTCCATGTCGAGCGTGACGTGCACGACGAGACATCCGACGAGGTGCGCATCTGGGCGCTGCGCGGCGCGGACGCCGTGCGCTCCTGGACCTCCCGTCGCATCCTCGATCGCACAGAGCTGCGGGTCTCCTTCCGCAACGACCCGCCGACCGGGCCGACCACCGCGTCCGGCGGCGAGTGGCGGGTCGAGGAGACCGACGACTCCTCCGCCGTCCTCACCGTCCGCCACACCCTCACGCCGCGACCGGACGCACCCGCCGGCGCGGTCGAGGAGATGGCCGCCGGTGTCGGCAAGCACTCCGAGGCGCAGTTGGAGGAGCTCCGGCAGGCCGTGGAGCACCGCGACGAACTGGCCGCGCTGACCATCGCGTTCGACGATCCGCTGTTCATCAGCGGCACCGCGGAGGACTCCTACGAGCTGCTGTACCGCGCCGACCAGTGGCCGGAGCGTTTTCCGCACGTCACCCGGATCGACATGACCGAGAACGACGGCATCCAGTTCTTCGACATGGACACCGTGACGCCCGACGGCCGCGCGCACACCACCCGTTCGGTGCGCATCTGCCTGCCGCACCACAAGATCGTCTACAAGCAGATCAGCCTGGCACCGCTGCTGACCGCCCACCGCGGCCACTGGCTGTTCGAGGAGACCCCCGAGGGCGTCATCGCCACCGCCCGTCACTCGGCCACCATCAAGCCGGCCGCGCTCGACATGCTCTTCCCCGGCGCCACCGTGCGCGACGCCCGCCGCTACCTGCGGAAGGTCTTCAGCGCCAACAGCGTCGCCAACCTCCGGTTCGCCAAGGAGTACGCCGAGGAGCGGGCCGAGCGCGCGCTGCGGGAGCGCCTCGATGGCTGAACCCACCGTGCAGGACGCCTGGCGGACGGAGCTGGAACTGCCCGCGCTGCCCCTCGGTGAGCTGCCGCGCCGCGCTGCGCGCCGGTGGCCGGACCGGGCGGCGCTGATCAGCGGCGACCGGGTGGTGACGTTCGCCGGACTGGAGGAACGGGTGCGCGCGCTGGCCGCCGCCGTGGCCGGGGCCGTCCCGGCCGGCGGCGTGGTGGGCGTCGTCACCGTGCTGGACCCGGTCTTCGCGGGCGCCTACTACGGTGCGGCGCGGGCCGGGCGCCCGGTGGTGACCCTGAACCCGTTCCTGCGCGGCGAGGCGCTGCTGCGCATCCTGACCCGCTCCCACGCCCGCCTGGCCTTCCTCACCGGGGAGGCCGCCGAACGGCTCGCGCCGCACCGCGCGCAACTGCCGGAGCTGACGGTGGTCGTCACCGACGCGGAAGCGGGTGACGCCCCGAAGGAGACCGTGGCGCTGCCCGACTTCCTCGCCGCCGCCCCCGACGCCTGTGCAGAGGACGGCGACGCGGCAGCCCCCGCCCTGGAGGCGACGGCCTGTCTGCACTTCACCAGCGGCACCACCGGTGCGCCCAAGGCCGTCCGGCTCAGCCACCGCGCGCTGACGGCGAACGCGGCGCAGACGGGCCATGCCCAGGGCCTGGACGAGTCGTCGGTGACGCTCAACCAGCTGCCGCTGTTCCACATCATGCATCTCAACTCGGCGCTGTGGGCGGGCGCGACCCAGGTGCTGTGCACCGACGGCGACCCTGCTGCCGCCGTGCAGGCGGCCGACGCACACGGCGCCACGCACTGGTTCAGCATCCCGATGCGGCTGGCCCGGATGGCGGCCGACCCCGGGCTGACCGCACTGCGGCCACGGACCCTGCGAGGCATCTTCTGCGGCGGGTCGGCCCTGCGGGCCGACGTGGCCGAAAAGCTCGGCGCCCACTTCGGGTTCCCCGTGGTGCAGGGCTACGGACTCGCCGAGGCGTCGCCGACCGTCACCCTCGATCTGCCGCACCGTCCGCGGCCCGGCTCCTGCGGCCCGGCGGTCGCCGGCACCGGGGTCCGGGTCGTCGACGTGGACGGCCGCCAGGTGCTCGGTGCCGGGCAGAAGGGCGAGATCCAGATCCGCGGCCCCCAGCTGATGACCGGCTACGCCGGCTCGGAGACCGGCGAGGACGTCGGCACGGACGGCTGGTTCTCCACCGGCGACGTCGGCCATCTCGACGAGGACGGCTACCTGTTCCTGTCCGACCGTCTCGGTGACGTCTTCAAGTGCGACCACGAACTCGTCGCGCCCGCCGACGTCGAGGAGGTGCTCCTCGCGCACGAGGCGGTCGCCGACTGCGTCGTCTTCGGCATGCCCGACGGGCTCAGCGGCGCCGTGCCGCACGGCCTGGTGGTGCTGCGGGACGGCGCCGAAGCCGGGCAGGTCATGGCGGCCGTGAACCGGGAGCTGGCCCCCTTCGAGCGGCTGCGCCGGCTGGAGGCCGTGACCGAGGTGCCGCGTTCCCCGGGCGGCAAGGTGCAACGCCACCTGCTGCGCGACCGCGCGGCCGCCGCCCCCGACAACCGACCACGCTGACGAAGGAGAGAACCACCATGGCCACGCTCATCAACGAACTCAAGGTCATCGGATCCGTCGAGGACTTCGAGCGGATCACGTCCGAGATCACCGAGTACATGCAGCAGCAGCCCGGCTACATCAGCCACAAGATGCTGCGCTCGCTGCGCCGCGAGAACGTCTTCGTGGAGATCGCCGAGTGGGAGCAGGCCGACGACCACGTCAAGGCCGTCACCAGCGACGGTTTCCGCAGCCGCGTACAGCAGCTTGCCGGTGTCATCGAGAAGCCGGCCCCCGACATGTACGAGCTGGTGCACGAGAGCGCCGCGCACGCCTGATCGGCACACCCCCGGACCCCCGTCAGGAGAAAGGCAGCAACGTGCGGGCACCCCTCGATGTCCTCGTCGTCGGCGCCGGCCCGGTCGGGCTGACCGCCGCCTGTGAACTCGCCCGGCGGGGCGTCCGGGTCCGGCTGGTCGACGCGGCGGCCGGACCGGCCGAGACCAGCCGGGCCATCGCGACCCACCCCCGGACCCTGGAGACCTACGACCAACTGGGCCTCCTGGACGAGATGCTGGCCAGGTCGCGGCGCATCACCGCGTTCACCGTCTTCGCGAACGGGCGCCGGCTGGCCCGGCTCGACGCGGACTACGGCGCCAGTCCCACCCGGTTCCCCTTCACCGTCACGATCGGCCAGGTCGCCACCGAGGAGGTGCTGCGCGCAGCAGCGGAGCGGCTCGGCGTCAAGGTCGAGTGGAACCTGCGGCTGACCGGTTTCGACGAGCGCGCCGACGGCGTCACCGCCGAACTGGCCGCCCCGGACGGCGGCACCGAGACCGTCGAGTCGGCCTGGCTGGTCGGCGCGGACGGCGGCCACAGCACCGTGCGCAAGCTGCTCGACCTGCCACTGATCGGCGAGTCGAACGAGACGTGGCTCCTCGCCGACGCCGAGGTCGACACGCAACTGCCGCCCAACAGCATCTATCTGATCCGTTCCGAGCGCGGGATGCTGATGATGGCGCCCATGCCCGGCGAGCGGCGCTGGCGGATGCTGGACACCGTCGACGTCGACCACGACGGCGACGCGGACGCGATCGCCGCACGGTTCTCCCGCAAGCTCGGCAAGGGCGTCGGACACCCCGTCGCCGTGCGCACCCCCGACTGGGTGTCGGTCTTCACCGCCCAGCAGCGCATGGTGCCCGTGATGGGCCGGGGCCGGGTCTTCGTCGCCGGCGACGCCGCCCACGTGCACAGCCCCGCCTCCGGCCAGGGCATGAACACCGGCATCCAGGAGGCGTACAACCTCGCCTGGAAACTCGCGTCGGTCGTGCACGGCGACGCCGGTCCGGCACTGCTGGACACCTACGGCGCCGAGCGGGTGCCGATCGGCAGGCGGCTGCTGGGCTCGACCAAGCGCGCCACCCAACTCGTCGCGCTGAAGAACGCGCTCGCCGGACTGGCGCTGCCGCTGGTCTTCGGCCTCGCCCGGCGCATCCCGCCGGTCCGCGTCCGCATGCAACGCACCGCGCTGGGCCGGGTCTCGGGCCTCGGCATCGGCTACCCCGACGGCCCGCTCACCACACCCGCGCCCGCCGACACCCGCGGGCCGCGCCCGGGCGAGCGGATCGGGCAGGTCCTCCCCGGCCGGGCCGAGGCGCCCGGCTGGCAGGCGCTCGTGGCCGAACTGCGTGACCTGCGCTGGACACTGCTGGCCGCCGACGACGGTGCTCGGACCGCGGCGGCCGCGCACCGGGCCGCCCGCGAGCTGGGCGCCCTGCTCTCCGTCCGCCTCGTCGGCTCCCGGGAAGACGACCGGAAGGGCCGGGACACCGACGGCGCCGTGCCCCTGGCCGACCCAGACGGCGCGCTGCGCGCGGACCTCGCCCTGCCGGCGGGTCACTGGCTGCTGGTGCGCCCCGACGGCTATCTCGCCGCCCGTGGCCCGGAACTGACCGCCGCCGCACTGACCGCGGCGCTCGCTCCCGGCCGCGGCGGACTGACCACCGCCCGGCCCGCGAGCGGTACCGCCGCGGACCGTGCCGCACGAGACCAGGAGGAACTGTGAGCGTCGCAACTTCCGCACAAGAGGCGTCCACGCTGGGCCTGGACGGCAAGACGGCGCTGGTCACCGGCGCCTCCCGCGGGCTGGGCCGCGCCGTCGCCCGCAAGCTGTGCGCCTCCGGGTGCGCGGTGTACCTCAACTACTCCGCCAACGAGGACGACGCCCGCGCGGCCGCCGAGTCGATGGCCGGACTCAAGGGCGAGGTCACCCTGGTGCAGGGCGACGTCACCCTTCCCGAAACGCTGCCACGGCTGCTGGCCCGGGCCCGAGAGACGCACGGCCGGCTCGACGTGCTCGTGCACAACGCCGCCTCCTTCCACCCCATGCACACCCTCGAGCCGTCGGTGCCGGACCTGCGGCAGGACATGGCCACCGCGCTCGACCCGCTGCTGTACGCCGCTCCGGAGCTGGTGGCAGCCATGGCCGGCGGGCCCGGCCGTGTCGTCGCCGTCTCCAGTCTCGGCGCCAGGTCGGTGGTGCCCAGGTACGTCGGCCTCGGCGTGGCCAAGGCGGCGCTGGAGAGCCTGGTGCGCTACCTGGCGGCCGACCTGGCGGGCCACGGCATCGCCGTCAACGCGGTGACCACCGCGAAGCTCGACAAGGGCGGGGCGGCGAAGGTCAACCCGGAGGCCGTCAAGGCCCTGGTGGCCCGCACCCCCGCAGGCCGGCTGACCCGGCCGGAGGACCTGGCCGACGCGGTCGCGCTGCTGTGCACGGACGAGGCGGCGTGGATCCACGGCCAGGTCCTCACGGTCGACGGCGGCTCCGGGCTGCGGGCCTGACCCCGTGGCCGCCGGAACGAACCAGAGCGAGAACGGGGAGAGCACCGTGCGTGACATCCGGACCGACGTGTGCGTCGTCGGGGGCGGGCCCGCGGGCTGCACCCTCGCGTTGCTGCTGCTGCGCTCGGGGGTGCGGGTGACCCTGGTGGAGAAGGCCCGCACCTTCGACCGGGAGTACCGCGGGGAGATCCTGCAGCCGGGCGGACTGCTGCTGCTGGACGCGCTGGGCGTGCTCGGCGGCGCGAAGGCCCGCGGGGCGCGCGCCCACAGCCGGTTCCGGCTGACCGACCGGCGCCGGGTGCTGATGGAGTTCGACTACGGCCGGATGCCCGGCCCGCACAACCACCTGCTCAGCCTGCCCCAGCGCCACCTGCTGGAGGAACTGCACGCCGCCTGCGAGAAGTACGACGACTTCACCTTCCTGCCCGGCCACCGCATCGCGGAGCTCCGGCACGAGGACGGCGCGGTGCGCGGCCTCACCACCAGCGGCCACGACGGGAGCCGCACCGTGGACGCCCTGTGCGTGGTGGGCGCCGACGGGCGGTACTCCAAGACCCGCTCGCTGGCCGGCATTGCGAACCGGCGGCACGACGTGTTCGACATGGACGTGCTGTGGTTCAAGCTGCCTGCGCCGGGCGGCCCGACGGGCGTGGTCCGCATCCACCGCGGCGAGGGCGGCCCCGTCATCGCCTACGACTCGCCCCCGGACACCGTGCAGGCGGGCTGGACCCTGCCGCACGGAAGCTACCGGCAGACGGCGGAGCTCGGCATCGACCACGTCCGCGAGCAGGCCGCCCGGTCGCTGCCCGAGTACGCCGACCGCATCCGCGAGACGCTGACCGCCCTCACCGACCTGACCCTGCTGGACGTGTTCGCCGCCCGCGCGGAACGCTGGGTGGACGACGGCCTCGTGCTCATCGGCGACGCCGCCCACACGCACAGCCCGCTGGGCGCCCAGGGCCTCAACCTCGCCGTGCAGGACGCCGTCGCGCTGCACCCCTTCCTGGTCGAGGCGGTGCGGCGCGGGAGCGCCGCGCGCGACGTGCTCGGTGCCTACGAGACGGCCCGCTCCCCCGACATCGACGCCGTGATGCGGCTGCAACTGATGCAGAGCAAGGGCATGTTCGCCTCCGGCCGGGTCGCGGCGGCCGTGCGGCCGCAGATCGCCCGGATCGTCAGCCGCACCCCGGCGGGCACCCGCATCACCCGGCGCATCGCCTTCGGCAACCGCGCGATCCGCATCCGCGAGGACCTCTTCACCACCCCATCCTGACCGACCGCCCGCAGCACCTGGAGGACACACGTGCGCTACATCGACCTGTCCACCCCGATCGACGTCTCGCAGTGGGAACCGGAGCCGGTCACCCACGAGATCGTCTCGCCGGCCGAAGGCGCCCGGCACATGGCCAAGGAGATGAAGGAGAACTTCGGGCTCGAGTTCGACCCCGCCGACCTGCCGGACGGCGAACTCCTCTCCATCGACAACCTGTCGCTCAACAGCCACACCGGCACCCACATCGACGCCCCGTCGCACTACGGCACCCGGGCCGACTACCGCGAGGGCGGGCCGCGCAACATCGACGAGATGCCGCTGGACTGGTTCCTGCGCCCGGCGTTCGTCCTCGACCTCACCTCGGAGGAGGGCGCGGGCACCGTCGACGCCGCGCGCGTCGAGAAGGAGCTGGCGCGGATCGGGTACGAGCCGCAGCCGTACGACATCTGCCTGATCAACAGCGGCGCCTGGCGCCACGTGGGCAGCATGGCCTACTTCACCGAGTTCACCGGGCTCGACCGGTCGGCCACCGAGTACCTGCTGGACTTCGGAGTGAAGGTCATCGGCACCGACGCCTTCAGTCTCGACGCGCCGTTCGGCCACATGCTGAGCACCTACGCGCAGACCGGCGACAAGGGCGTGCTGTGGCCGGCCCACTTCGTGGGCC
>DASSBO010000297.1:0-6620 GCA_035698655.1 Streptomyces sp. | reverse complement strand
TGATGGCATGTCATCCTACTGTCGCAACTGTCGGAGATCACAGCTCTCGACGGAGCTTGCGCAGCTTCTCCCGGCTCTCCGCCGGGGTGAGCGCGGTCTCGGCCAGGCTCCCCATGGCCTCGTCGTACCGCCCGACCTCCTCGCGCTTGTCGAGGTAGAGCGCGCCGGTGAGCTGCTCGACGTAGACGATGTCCGGCAGTTCGTCCTCCGGGAAGCGCAGCAGCGTGAAGGCGCCGCTCTCCGCCGCGTGCCCGCTCCGCGAGAACGGCACGATGCGCATCGTCACCTGCGGGTGCCGCGCCATCTCGGCCAGGTGCCGCAGCTGGTCGTCCATGACCTCGCGGCCGCCGACCACGCGGTGCAGGCAGGCCTCGTCGAGGAAGCAGACCAGTCTCAGCGCCTGCTCCCCGCACAGCAGCCGCTGCCGGGTCATCCGCAGCGCCACCCGGCGCTCGACCTCGGCCGGTGTGAGCCGGCCCCGGTTGCCGGCCTCGGTCACGGCGTGCGCGTAGGCCTCGGTCTGCAGCAGGCCGTGCACGAACTGGACCTCGTAGGTCTCGATGCGGGAGGCCGCCGCCTCCAGGCCGATGTAGGTCTGGAACCAGCCGGGGAGCACGTCGCTGTAGCTGTGCCACCAGCCGGCCCGGTTGGAGTCGCGCGCCAGACGCAGCACGGGGTCGCGGTCGGGCGCGGCGGTGATGCCGTAGAAGGTCAGCAGGTCCTCGACGTCCCGCTCCTTGACCCGGACCCGGCCCAGTTCCATGCGGCTGATCTTCGACTCCGACGCCCGGATCGAGTATCCGGCCGCCTCACGGGTGATGCCGCGGCTCTCGCGCAGTCGCCGCAGCTGCGCGCCCAGCAGGATCCGCCGGACCATGGGACCGCCCGAGCCGCCCGCGTCGGGCCCGCCCGTGGCCCGCTCGCCGAGGTCTCTTCGCGCCGCGGGTCGTGTCGTCATGCGTCGTCATCCTCCACCCCTGTTCACACCGCAGTCTGCCACTTGATGGCAGGCCCTGACGTTCGTCATGAGATGTGATTCCCCGTCACGTGCACGTGCATCCGGCCTTGCATCTGTAAGACACATCCACAACGATGGTGGGGCACGAGGGCACGCGACGGGAGTGGCTGGACATGGGGACCAAGGCACCGACCGCATCCGGGCAGCCGGCCCGGAGCCTCCTCCCCACCCTGGACGCCGGCACCCTCGCCGGGTCCGCGACGTGCGCGCTGCCCGGGCTGCCGGAGGCGGTGGCCTCGGCCCGCGACTTCACCCGGGCCACCCTGCGGCGCTGGAACCTGGACGGCCGCTACGAGGACGTGGCGCTGGTCGTCTCCGAGCTGGTGACGAACGCGCTGCGGCACGGGCTGGCGGCCGCCGTGGCGCCGGTCGACGGGCGGCCGGTGCGGCTGCACCTGATGCGCTGGTCGGCCCGGCTGGTGTGCGCGGTCCGGGACCCGGGCCGCCGGCCGCCGCGCACCGTGCGCCGGGACGGCGATGCGGAGTCCGTGGCCGAGTCCGGCCGCGGCCTGCTGCTCGTGGAGAGCTTCGCGGACGGCTGGGGCTGGCAGCCGGTGCCCGCCCGCACGCCGGGCGAGCCCGAGGTCCCCGGGAAGGTCGTCTGGGCGCTGTTCCGGCTCACCTCCGGGTGAGGTGGTCGAACTCCCCCTCCTTGGCACCGCGCAGCATCGCCTCGATCTCGGCGGGGGTGTAGAGCAGCGCGGGGCCGTCCGGGTCCCGCGAGTTGCGCAGCGCGACCTCCCCGGTGGGCAGCTTGGCGAACTCCACGCAGGTGCCCTGCGAGTTGCTGTACCGGCTCTTCTCCCAGGAGACGTCCCGCAGGTCCCGTGCCGCCATGCCGTTGTGGGGGTGGTGCATCGCATGTCTCCCATGAGGTGACCCGGCCGCCGATCGGGCGCACCGGTGTTCGAACTTCAGGGGAGAGTAACCGAGTTACGTGCACCGTGCATATGCCTGCGTGGCCGGCCGGCGGCGGACGCCGTGCCCCGTCCGGGTGCGCCCGGGGTGCGGGGCGGTGCGGGCGGCCGCAGGCTGATAGGGCAACCGCACACGCCGGAAAGGATCGGGATCCGCCGTGACCTTCAAACTCGACCAGCTGCGCCGGTGCTCCGTCGCCGTCGATCTCGGTGCCTCCCGCACCCGGGTGTACCTCAAGCAGGCGGGCCTCGTCGTCGACGAGCCGTCCGTCGTGGCGGTGAACACCTTTTCCGGCTCGCTCATCGCGGTGGGGACGAAGGCCGAACGGATGACCGGGCGCACGCCGGAGCACATCCGCGTCATCCGGCCGGTCTCGAACGGCACGGTGATGGACATCGAGATGGCCCGGCGGATGCTGCGGGCCCTGGTCGGCGAGAAGGTGCGCCGGGCGTGGCGGCGCCGGCCGTCGCTGCGCGCGGCGGTGTGCATCCCGCACGACGCCGGGCCGCTGGCCTGCCGGGCGGCCGTGGAGACGCTGACCGGGGTGGGCGCGCGGCGGGTGGAACTCGTCGACAGCCCGACCGCCGCCGGCGTCGGCTGCGGGCTGCCGGTCGAGCAGCCCGAGGCCACCATGATCCTGGTGTGCGGCGCCACGACGACGCAGGTCGCCGTGCTCTCCCTCGGCTCGATCGTCTCCGCCGAGACGGTGCCCATGGGCGGCGACACCATCCACAACGCCGTCGTGCAGTACCTGCGCAACGAGCACGAACTGATGGTCCCGTCCCAGGCCGTGCGCCCGCTGCACGTCGCGCTGGCCGGCACCGGGGCCGCCCCGAAGGGCGGCACGGACGTGCACGGCCGCGACGTGGTGACGGGCCTGGCCCGGACCGTGCGGGTCGACGCGGAGGAGGTGCGCTCGGCCGTGCAGGCGCCGCTGACCGGGCTGGTCGACGCGATCCGCGCCGTGCTGCACCGCTGCCCGCCCGACCTCGTCGCCGACCTGGCCGACCGCGGCATGATGCTCGCCGGCGGCGGCGCGCAGCTGCCCGGCCTGGACACCCGGCTGCGCAAGGCGACCGGCATGACGGTGCGGATCGCCGACGAGCCGGGACTGTGCGCGGCCAAGGGCCTGGCGGCGATGCTGGAGGGCAGCATCACCCCGCTGACCCTCAGTCAGGCATCCTGACCGGGGTGGAGCAGCGCGGGCACACCGCCCGCGCGAGCGCCTCCTCCTCGGGGATGCTGAAGACGGACGGCGGCGGGTACGGCGGCACCGACGGCGTGCGGCCGTGGTACACGGCGCTCATCGAGTCGATTCCGTACGCCACTTCCCTGCACACGCGGATGAGCGTCGCAAGCTGAGCGCGCATGGGTTCCCTCCCACAAACGGCCGGTGAGCGCGCCGGGACGGCGCCGCTCGTCGGCTCGAGGAGATGGTGCCTCACGCGGGGGGTGCCATGCCAGTACGTTCCGGGGGCGTCATTCGGCCAGTTTTGCGGCAGGTTCGCCGCCGGCCTTGAAGGCGCGCAGCCGGAGGCTGTTGGTGACGACGAACACCGAGGAGAACGCCATCGCGGCGCCCGCGATCATCGGGTTCAGCAGGCCGGCGGCGGCCAGGGGCAGCGCTGCGACGTTGTAGGCGAAGGCCCAGAACAGGTTGCCCTTGATGGTGCCCAGCGTGCGGCGGGCGAGCCGCACCGCGTCGGCGGCCACCCGCAGGTCGCCGCGCACCAGCGTCACGTCGCCGGCCTCGATCGCCGCGTCCGTGCCGGTTCCCATGGCCAGGCCCAGGTCCGCCTGGGCGAGGGCCGCCGCGTCGTTGACGCCGTCGCCGACCATGGCCACGACGCGCCCCTCGGCCTGCAGCCGGGTCACGACGGCCACCTTGTCCTCCGGCAGCACCTCGGCGACCACCTCTTCGATGCCGACCTGTGCCGCCACCGTCTCGGCGACCGCCCGGTGGTCACCCGTCAGCAGCACCGGGCGCAGGCCCAGGTCGCGGAACCGGCGGACGGCCTCGGCCGAGGTCGGCTTGACCGCGTCGGCCACCACCAGCACGCCGCGGGCCGCCCCGTCCCAGCCGACCGCCACGGCGGTGCCGCCGCGGGCGCGGGCGTCGGCGAGCGCGTGCCGCAGCGGCTCGCCGAGTTCGACACCGGCCTCGGTGAACAGCTGCTCCCGGCCGACGAGCACCTCGTGCTCCTCGACGCGGCCGCGCACGCCGCGGCCCTCCGCGTTGGCGAACCCCTGCGACGTGGGCAGCGGGCCGCCGGTCCGTTCGGCCGCCGCCTCGGCGATCGCACGGGCCACCGGGTGCTCCGAGGCGTGCTCGAGCGCGCCCGCGAGGCGCAGCACCTGCTGCTCGTCCTCGCCGTCGGCGGCGTGGGTGGCGGTGAGCGTCATCCGGCCGGTCGTCACCGTGCCGGTCTTGTCCAGGACGACGGTGTCGACGCGGTGGGTGCTCTCCAGCACCTCGGGGCCCTTGATGAGGATGCCCAGCTGGGCGCCGCGGCCGGTGCCGACCATCAGGGCGGTCGGGGTGGCCAGGCCCAGTGCGCACGGGCAGGCGATGATCAGCACCGCGACGGCGGCGGTGAAGGCTGAGGCCGCTCCGGCGCCGGCCAGCAGCCAGCCGGCCAGCGTGCCCGCGGCCAGCACGAGCACCACCGGCACGAACACGGCGGAGATGCGGTCGGCGAGGCGCTGCGCGGCGGCCTTGCCGTTCTGGGCGTCCTCCACGAGGCGGGCCATCCGGGCCAGCTGGGTGTCGGACCCGATCCGGGTCGCCTCGACGACGAGCCGGCCGCCGGCGTTGACCGTGGCTCCCGTGACGGCGTCGCCGACGCCCACCTCGACGGGCAGCGACTCGCCCGTCAGCATCGAGGCGTCGACGGCCGAGCCGCCCTCGGTCACCACGCCGTCCGTGGCGATCTTCTCGCCGGGCCGCACCACGAAGCGGTCGCCGACCACCAGCCGCGAGACCGGCACCCGCACCTCACGGCCGTCGCGCAGCACGGCGACGTCCTTCGCGCCCAGCTCCAGCAGGGCGCGCAGCGCCGCGCCGGCCCGGCGCTTGGAGCGTGCCTCGGCGTACCTGCCGGCCAGCAGGAACGCGGTGACGCCGGCGGCGGTCTCCAGATAGAGCGCGCTGCCCGCGTCGCCGCGGGAGAGCGTCAGTTCGAAGGAGTGCGTCATGCCGGGCATGCCGGCGGAGCCGAGGAAGAGCGCCCACACCGACCAGCCGAAGGCGGCCAGGGTGCCGAGCGAGACGAGGGTGTCCATCGTCGCGGCGCCGTGCCGGGCGTTGGTCAGCGCGGCGCGGTGGAAGGGCCACCCGCCCCACGCGACGACGGGGGCGGCGAGGGTGAAGGAGAGCCACTGCCAGTAGGTGAACTGCCAGGCGGGCACCATCGCGAGGACGATGACCGGCACGGCCAGCGCCGCGGAGCCCAGCAGCCGTCGGCGCAGCGCCGCCGTCTCGTCGCCGCCCGGGCCCGGCGGTGCGGCGTCGGCCGCCCCGGCCTCCGGTTCCGCCGCGGGCTCGGGCGGCGGCGCCGGCTCGGCGGCCGTGTAGCCGGTCCGCTCGACCGTCGCGATGAGGTCGGCCACGGACGTGCCGTCGCCGTAGGCGACCCGCGCCTTCTCGGTCGCGTAGTTGACGGTGGCGGTGACGCCGTCCATCCGGTTGAGCTTCTTCTCGACGCGCGCCGCACACGAGGCGCAGGTCATCCCGCCGATCTCGAGTTCGACCTGTTCGGCAAGGGCAGCGGTGTCGGTGCTCATGCCCCCGACTATACCCCTTGGGGGTATCGACCCCCAAGGGGTACTCGTCTCAGGCCACGTTCAGGACGAGCTTGCCGCGGGTGCGGCCCGACTGGCTGGCACGCCAGGCGTCGGCCGCCGACGCCAGCGGCAGCGCCCGTTCGACCTCGACGCGCAGCTTGCCCGCCTCGGCCAGGTCGCCCAGCGCCGTGAGCCCGGCGGCGTCGGGCCGGACGAACAGGTACTGCCCGCCCTTGGCCGCCACCTCGTGGTCGACGACGGACAGCACCCGCTCGGGCTTGCGCAGCACCTCCTGGGAGGCCTCGACGGCACCGCCGCCGGCGAAGTCGACGGCCGCGTCCACGCCGCTGGGCGCCACCTCACGCACCCGGTCGACCAGGCCGTCCCCGTACGTGACGGGCTCGGCGCCCAGGCCGCGCAGGTAGTCGTGGTTGCGTTCGCTGGCCGTGCCGATCACCCGCGCGCCGCGCGCCACGGCGATCTGCACGGCCATCGAGCCGACCCCGCCGGAGGCGGCGTGCACCAGCAACGTGTCGCCCTCGCCGACCCGCAGCCGGCCCAGCGCCTGGTGGGCGGTCAGCCCGGCCAGCGGCAGCCCGGCCGCCTGCTGCCAGTCCAGCGCGGCCGGCTTGCGGGCCAGGCAGCGCACCGGGGCTGCGACCAGCTCGGCGTAGGTGCCGTTCTGCAGTTCGTCCTTGCGGACGTAACCGAGCACCTCGTCGCCGACGGCGAACTCACCGGCGTCGACGCCGACCGCCTCCACCGTGCCGGCCACGTCCCAGCCGGGGATCAGCGGGAAGCGCGTCTCGTAGAGGGCGTCGAGACCGCCGGAGGCGGCCTTCCAGTCGACGGGGTTCACGCCGGCCGCCCGCACCCGCACCAGCACCTGGTCCGGTGCGAC
>DASSBO010000296.1:0-3857 GCA_035698655.1 Streptomyces sp. | reverse complement strand
CTGGAGACGGAGGTCGCCGACCGGGCGGCACCGGTCGTCGAGCGGCATGCCGAGAAGCTGCCCGAGGACGGCACGCTCGTCGTCGTCAGTCACGGCGGCACCATCCGCACCACCATCGGCCGGCTGCTGGGTCTGGAGCCGCGCACGTGGGAGGCGCTGGGCGGGCTGTCCAACTGCTCGTGGTCGGTGCTGGGCGAGGGCCTGCGCGGCTGGCGGCTGCTGGAGCACAACGCCGGCAGCCTGCCCGAACCGGTCCTCGGCGACGACGACTAGCGGCTGCTCCGGGCGGGCCCGGGGGCGGATTTCACGATCCGCCCGTCCACCCGCTAAGCTGCTACTCGTTCACGGCGCCCCGGTGCCGCAGGAACCCGGGGCTATAGCTCAGTTGGTAGAGCGCTTGCATGGCATGCAAGAGGTCAGGAGTTCGATTCTCCTTAGCTCCACGCTTCGATCCCGTCCCCGTAAGGGGCGGGATCTTCGTGTTGTCCGCCCTGGGGCGCGCCCTCCTGCCGACGGGGAGAACGTGGCAGAATCGGGGCGTCCGGCCGAGGGGGAGGGCACGGGCGTCCTCAGCGACGACGGAGGAGAGACCCACGTGTGCACGGCCTGCGGCCACAGCTGGAGCTGACGATGGGTGCACACAGCCGGAAGTGCGACTGGTGCGGGAGCGGCACCCCGATCGTGCGCGACATGGAGCCCGTCAACCCGACGTTCCAGTACTGGTGTGAGGACTGCGCGCGGGCGCTGATCATAAAAGGCGACCCGATCGAGACCTACCGCGAGCTGGACGGCGAGCCCATCTACGGCCGCCTCCTGGACGAGCACTGCACGCTCAAGCGCTTCTACTCCTTCTGCACCTCCTGACGGGCCCGGCGCACCGTCACCGCTGCCGCCGCCAGGAAGGCGGCGCCGGTCAGCGGATAGACCGCCGACAGCAGCATCTGCACCGCATTCTGGTGCAGTTCGAGCCGGTCGCTCCGGTCCGGGCTGTGCGGCACCCACCACAGGGCGTACGAGCAGAACACCGCCATGGCCGGCCCGGCCGCCGACCGGCGCAGCGCTCCGCCGCAGCGCCGCGCCTCGGCGCCCAGCAGCAGCACCAGCGGCACGCACCACACCCAGTGGTGCGACCACGAATACGGGCTGACCAGCAGTGCGGTCACCGCGCAGCAGACCGCGGCCCACGCCGGCGCCGTCGGCAGCCGCCTGCCGGCCTGCCGGGCGGCGACCGCGACCGTGAGCCCGGCGGCGGCCGCGAGCAGCACCGCCGCGAGCGCGAGCAGCCCCGGGTCGCCGGTGTGCAGCAGCCGGGCGAGGACGCCGCGCACCGACTGGTTGGCGGTGTCCTCGGCGTTGCCCACCCGCCCGGCCCGGAAGAGGACCTCGGTCCAGAACCGCCACGAGTCGTGCGGCAGCAGCATCCCGGCGAGCAGCGCCGTGGCCAGGAACGTCCCGGTGGCGACGGCCGCCTGCCGCAGCGCCTCGTTCCAGCGTCGCCGCCGGCAGACCTCGGCCAGCCCGCACAGCGCCAGGAAGACCGCGAACATCGCCGGAGCGAGTTTGACGCCCGCCGCGACGCCGATGCCCACTCCTGCCCACCGGTGGCCGCTCCGGCGGGTGAGGTCCCACAGCACGAGCACGGCCAGCAGCAGGTTGATCTGGCCGTACCGCAGCGTCGTCCACACCGGCTCGCACCACACGGCCACCGAGGCCACCAGCAGCGCCGCCGCAGCCCGCGGCATCCGCAGCGGGCGCCCGACCAGCCGCAGCGACAGGTGCGCCAGCGCGACGAGCAGCCCGAGGTTGGCGACGGTGGCCAGGGTGCGCATGGTGCCCACGCCGAGGAAGGTGAGCGGGGCGAAGAGCAGCGCTGCGAAAGGCGGGTACGTCGCGGGCAGGCCGGCGTCCGTGGCGCGCAGGTCGTACAGGTCGGCTCCGCCGCGCGCCGCCCAGCCCTCGGCCCGGTAGACCATCAGGTCGATCATCGACACGTGCGCGGCCCGCTGCGCGACCCAGAACGCGGTGAAGGAGACCAGACACGCCACGGCGGCGGCCGCCGTGGGCCGGCGCAGCAGCAGCGCCCGCGCGGCGGATGCGGGACCTGCGGCGTACGGCAGCGAGCTCACAGCGGGCGACAGTACAGGGCCCCGCCACCACCGGGAACGATTTGGCGGAGCACCCTGCGGGCCGTGTACAGTAGGGCTCGCCGCGGGAGAGATCACCGCGATGCGGGGCTATAGCTCAGTTGGTAGAGCGCTTGCATGGCATGCAAGAGGTCAGGAGTTCGATTCTCCTTAGCTCCACAACAGCACTCGAGCGGGCCGTCCGGAGGGGCGGCCCGCTCGGCGTGTGATACCCGCGTGAGCCGCCTCGGGCCCGTGCGGTACCCTGAGCCCATGCGTGCCGTACGCCTTCTGCTTAGCGGGCCGCGCTGATCAGTCCCGAGCCCCCCTCCGCGGGGCCGGAATCGGCGCGGCGTCCCCTCCTGTGCGAGGGGCTTTTTCATTTCTGGACTGCAGACGCGACCGCCCGCTCGCAGAGACGACCGATGGAGCTTTGAGGACGATGAGCGAGACCACGACCGCCGCCGAGACCGCGGCCCCCCATCGCTACACGGCGGCCATGGCCGCCGACATCGAGGCACGCTGGCAGGACTTCTGGGAGAAGCACGGCACCTACGAGGCGCCGAACCCCGACGGCGGCGCGCTGGCCGGCGACCCGGGGACCGTCGCCCGTCCCAAGCAGTTCATCATGGACATGTTCCCCTACCCGTCGGGTTCGGGGCTGCACGTCGGCCACCCGCTGGGCTACATCGCCACCGACGTCTACGCCCGCTACCAGCGCATGACCGGGCACAACGTCCTGCACACGCTGGGCTTCGACGCGTTCGGCCTGCCCGCCGAGCAGTACGCCGTGCAGACGGGCACCCACCCGCGCACGTCGACCGAGGCGAACATGGTCAACATGAAGGCGCAGCTGCGCCGGCTGGGCCTGGGCCACGACCAGCGGCGCTCCTTCGCCACCATCGACCCCGGTTACTACAAGTGGACGCAGTGGATCTTCCTGCAGATCTTCCACTCCTGGTACGACGAGGAGGCTCGCCGCGCCCGCCCGATCGACGAGCTGGTCGCGCAGTTCGAGTCGGGTGAGCGCAGCACCCCCGAGGGCACCGCCCCGGGGTCCGAGCTGGACGCCGCAGGCCGAGCCGACCTGCTGGGCGAGTACCGGCTGGCCTACGCCTCCGACGCCCCCGTCAACTGGTGCCCCGGCCTGGGCACCGTGCTGGCCAACGAGGAGGTCACCGCCGAGGGGCGCTCCGAGCGCGGCAACTTCCCCGTCTTCAAGGCGAAGCTGCGCCAGTGGAACATGCGCATCACCGCCTACGCGGAGCGGCTGCTGGAGGACCTGGACGGGCTGGACTGGCCCGAGGCCATCAAGCTGCAGCAGCGCAACTGGATCGGCCGCAGCGAGGGTGCCCGCATCGACTTCCCCGTCGTCACCGCGCACGGCGAGGAGCGCTCCGCGATCACGGTGTTCACGACCCGTCAGGACACCCTGTTCGGCGCCACGTACATGGTGCTGGCGCCCGAGCACGACCTGGTCTCCGGCGAGGGGCACGCCGCCTCGATCGTGCCGGACGCCTGGCCGGAGGGCACCCGCGAGGCGTGGACCGGCGGACACGCCACGCCCGCCGAGGCCGTCGCCGCCTACAGAGCGCAGGCCGCCGCCAAGTCCGACGTGGAGCGGCAGGCCGAGGCCAAGGACAAGACCGGCGTGTTCACCGGCGCGTTCGCCACCAACCCGGTCAGCGGCGAGCAGGTGCCCGTCTTCATCGCCGACTACGTCCTGATGGGCTA
>DASSBO010000295.1:0-2106 GCA_035698655.1 Streptomyces sp. | reverse complement strand
ACGCGCCGCGCTGTCCGCTCTGCGCTACGACATCCGGATGCGGACCCGCCCCACCCCGTTCGGGCTGTTCGCCGGAGTCGCGAGCGGCCGGTTCGCGGCCACGGCCAAGGTAGAGGAGGCCCCGCAAGGCCCCCGCCACCGCACCCGGGTGGACATGGACTGGCTCCTGGGCCTCGTCCGTGACCTGGAGCTGTTGCCGGAGGTGCTGCCCCACCTGCGCGTGCAGACGCACACGGCACTCGTCGAACGCGGCAACCGCGTCTGGCTGGAGACACCGGCCAACCCGGGGGTGAAGGCGGGCGGGCAGGCGCGCAGCACCGTCTCCGTCCGGTCCAGCGCCGCGGTCCGGCACGTGCTCGACACCGCACGCACCACTGTCACCGTGGGCGAGTTGACGGCGTCACTCGTCTCCGCGTTCCCCACCGCCACCGAGGAGTCGGCGGTGAAGATGGTGCGGGGACTGGTCGAGCAGGAGCTCCTGGTCACCTCGCTTCGGCCCCCCATGGACGGCGGTGACCCGCTCGACCATGTCCTCGAAACACTCGCGCCGGCCCCCGCCGGTCTCCCGGTCGTACCCGCCCTGCGGCGGGTCCGTGAACTCCGCGCGGCCTACGACGCACGGCCTCCCGGCGCAGGCCGGGCCCAACTGGACGCCCTGACGGCGGCGTCGGGGGAGATCCGGCAGAACGACACCCCACTGCATCTGGAGACAGCGCTCGGTGCACATGTCAGCCTCCCCGAGGAGGTGCGCGTCGAGGCCGAGCAGGCGCTTGGTGTGATGTGGCGGCTGGCGCCGGACCGGCTGGGAATGCGGCCGCTGCGCCCGTACCAGCGGCTCTTCCTCGAGAAGTACGGCGTGGGGCGGCTAGTCCCGGTCCTCGAGGTGCTCGACGAGACCAATGGGCTGGGCGCGCCGGCCGGCTACACCTGGCCGGCGTCCGAGGCGCTCGAGGAACCGGTGGACGAGCGGCGCAACCCCGAACACCAGCGGGTTCTGGCGCGGCTGGCCGCCGAGGCCGTTCGCGACGGACGGACCGAGGTCGTACTGGACGACGCCGTGCTGAACGAACTCAGCCCCGTTCCCGCCGACCCGCGTACCGCGTCCACATCCTGCGAGTTGTACGTGGAGCTGGTCACCCGGTCCGCCGAAGCGGTCCTCGACGGCGACTTCCGGCTGGTACTCGCGCCCAACCCGGGATCGCACCGGGCCGCCGCCACCATGGGAAGGTTCGCCGACCTCCTCGATCCTGCCACGTCCGAGGCGATCGCGGTCGGCTGCGCGGACATCGCTCCCCAGGTCCCCGGCGCCATGGTGGCCGACCTTGTCTACATCCCGCGTTCGGCCCGGGCCGGCAACATCGGCCACAACCGCGCGTACACCGGGCACCGCATCCCCGTGGGTCTGCAGGGCGGCGGACCGCAGGACATCCAGCTCGAAGAGATCGCGATCGGCTCGACGCTCGACCGCATGTACGCCGTGCACCTGCCGAGCGGACGCGAACTCGTCCCCGTCGCACACAACATGCTCAGCCCCGGCACCCAGGCACCGAACGCCGCCCGGCTGCTGTACGAGATCGGCCAGGAGGGGCACCGGCTCTGGGAGCCGTGGGACTGGGGCCCCGCCTCTGCCGCGCCGTTCCTGCCCCGGGTGCGACTGGGGCGTGTCGTCCTGTTTTCCGCTACCTGGAAACTCGACGCTCTGCGTGGCCTGGACGCGACGGAGGAAGAGTGGGCCGAGGCCGTCGCACGGTGGCGCACCGCCTGGCATGTACCCCGACGCATCCTGGCCCTGAGCACCGACCAGCGGCTGCTGCTCGATCTGGACGACCCCTGGCACCGTGACATCCTGCGCCACGAGTTGGGCAGGGACGACAAGCTCATGGCGCAGGAGCCGCCCGACCACACCCTGCCGGACCACGCCGGTGAACCCACCGTGGCCGGAGCGGATCGTGAGCCGTGCTGGCCCTTCGGGCGCCCCGTGGAACTGGTCCTGCCCGCCCAGCGGGACGCCGAACTGCCCGCCACGCCACCGGCCGGCGCCACGTGCATCCTCACCACGCCCGGCTCAGGGCCACGCGCCATCGCACCAGGCGGCGAATGGCTCTA
>DASSBO010000294.1:0-10034 GCA_035698655.1 Streptomyces sp. | reverse complement strand
GGCGCGTGGACAGCGTGCTGCACATCCGCCCGACCGACAGCGAGGCCGACGGCTTTCTCCTCGCCATCGAGGCCCAGGGCCGCCGCGCCGACGACAAGCCCCTCGGAGCCACCGACGGCGAGACCACCGACTACTTCACCGAACTGCTGGAGATCGGCCTGGGCGAAGGCCCGGCCCGCGAGACCTGGAGAAAACTCATGAAGGCAGTGGGCACCTACTTCCCCGGTCGGGGCACCATCGTCGAGGAGTCCTACCTGCGGGGCATCTCGGACGGCATGGCCGAGGCCCGCCGCCAGACGCTGCTGCGCCTCCTCGACAAGCGCGGCGTTCCCGTCTCGGAGGCGGCCCGGACCCGCATCGCGGACTGCACGGACGCAGACGTCCTGGACCGGTGGCTCGACCGCGCCTTCACCGTCACCGACGCCGCAGACCTCTTCACCGAAGCCTGACGCACCACCTGCCCCCCGGGGACCGCCGCTCCGGACCCCGGGGCGGCAGTCCGCGGGGGCGGCGCAACGCCGATTACCCGAGAGCGGGGAGTGTGTCGGCATCCAACGGCCCTGCTCGGGCGGGTTCCCGCCCCTCCGAACCTGGATAAGATCACCGGCAATTCACTCGCACGTTCGAGGAGTTGCAAGTGGTCGCGTCCCGTCTTTCCCTCCTGGCACGTCTGAAGCGAAGACCCGTGCTGACCGACGTCGTCGCCGTGGTCTCGCTGGTTCTCGCGTTCGTCGTGCCGCCCATCGGCGTCATCCTCGCGGTGGTGACGCTCATCCAGATCAGGCGGCGCAGGGACAGAAGTTGGGGGCTCGTCCCGTGCTGCGCCGCGCTGGCCCTCAGCCTCTACTTCTCCTCCGGGCTCGTTCGCGACTGGGTCGCGGGCGACCCCGCCGTCAAGTCCCTTTACGCCCTGGACAAGGGAACCTGCTTCAACCAGGGGTTCTCCGCCGGTATTCAGGTGAAGACCGTCCCGTGCGACGGTCCGCACGAGGGTGAGGTGTTCACGCGGTTCTCCTTCGGGTCGGCCGGTGATGCCTTTCCCGGCGAGGAACAGATCAAGACCGTCGGCCACGAGAAGTGCGACCGGCGGCAGGCCTCCTACGCGAGGGATCTGTGGGCATTCCCCGCGAACGTCACGCAGATGCTCTACTACCCCCATGCCAACGGGTGGTCCGTGGGCGAGCGCAAGGGCGTGTGCGCCTTCGAGAGCACGCCGGACCACGAACTGCCCGACCACTCCCTCCGTGCCGACGGCTCGACCCTCGGTGCACCGCAGCTCACCTACCTGGCCGCTGAGAACCTCACCAACGAGGCGTACCTGACCTTCCCCGCAAAGGAGGAGGTCTTCTGGGACCTCGAGGGCTACCAGCAGTGGGCGCAGGGGATCGCCGACGCCATGCAGGCCGAGGAGCAGCAGTTGCGGAAGCACTCCTGGGCTCCAGACGTGCAGCCGAGCATCCGCGCCTTCGCCGACGACTTGGCGGATGCACGCACCCGGTGGCTCAAGGCCGCCAAGGCGCCGGACGCCTACGCGTTCACCGAGCTGTGGGAGCAGGGCAAGAAGGTCTTCGGCGGCCCGTCCGCCGTGGCCGCCCGGAAGGCGCTCGGGCTTGCCCACGGCGACGCCTGGCGGGCCGGCGGTGTCTTCTCCCGTACACCGGCTGACAAGTAGACGGAGATCGCACGCCCGTTGTCCCGCTTCCGCGGCGGAAAGCGGGACAACGGGCGTGCGATGTCGCGACGGCTGTCAGCCGAGGAGGCCCTTGGAGGTCAGGTAGTCCTTGGCGACCGCCTCCGGCTTCTGGCGTTCCGCGTCGACCTTCTTGTTCATCGCCGTCAGGTCCTCCGTCGTGAGGACCTTCGTCAGCTTGTTCAGCGCGTCGGCCACCTTTTTGCCGCCCGCCTCCTTCGCGTTGACCACCGGGAGGACGTTGTCCGCGTTCTGCAGGTGCTTGTCGTCCTTCAGCAGGACCAGGCCGAACTGGTCCAGCGTGGCGTCCGTGGTCGTGGTCAGGACGAGCTGGTCGGTGCCGTTCTTCACGGCCTGCTTCGCCGGGACCGTGCCGACGCCCTTCGGGTCGATGCCGGTGACGTCGATGCCGTAGGTCTTCTCCAGGCCCGGCTCGCAGTAGGGGCGCTTCGGGCACTCGTCGCCCGCCGCCAGCTTGACCTTCAGGCCGGAGTCGCCCAGGTCGCTGAGCGTCTTCAGGTCGTGCTTCTTCGCGAACTCCTTCGTCACCGCGAAGGCGTTCTGGTCGACGGCGTCACCGGCCGGCAGGACCTTGAGCCCGCGCGGCTCGGCCAGCTTCTTCAGGGCCGCGACCGTCTCGTCCACGTCGTTGGAGGCAACCGGATTCTTCGCCGCCGCCTTCGGGCCGTTCACCTTGGCATTGAGGAACTCGGCGAGTGTCGCCGCGTACTCGGGGACGACGTCGATCTGGCCCTTCTCCAGGGCCGGTTCGTACAGCTCGCGGTTGTTGAGCTTCTTCACCGTCGCGTCGAAGCCGGCGTCGTCGAGCAGCTGGGCGTACAGCTGGGCCATGACCTGGGACTCGGTGAACCCGGCGGAGCCGACGACCAGCGACTTCCCGCCGCCGGAGCCGCCGTCCGAGTCGCCGCTGCCCTGCTCCTCCAGGCTGTTGCCGCCGCCGCAGGCTGTGAGGGTCACGGTCAGGGCGAGTACGCCCGCCCCGGACAGGAGGGCGGTGCGGGCCGTGCGGAGGGACTTGTGCATCGCGTTCACCATGGTTTCTTCGGGGCCCGTCAGGCGGGGGTCTCGGCTACGGACACGGTTTCACGGAGTTCTGACAAGGACGGCGTGCGCCCGCCGCGACGACGGCGGCGCATCGGGTCCAGCAGGCGTTCGGCCACCACCAGCACGCCCTCGATGGCCAGCGCCAGCAGTGCGACCAGCACGGCGCCGGCCACCACCTGCGCCGTGTTGTACAGGTGGAAGCCGGCGGTGATGATGCGGCCCAGCCCGCCGCCGCCGGTCAGCGCGGCGAGCGTCGCCGTCGCGACGACCTGGACGGCGGCCGAGCGGACGCCGGTCATGATGAGCGGGAAGGCCAGCGGCAGTTCGACGCTGCGCAGCAGTTGCCAGCCGGACATGCCCATCCCGCGCGCCGCCTCCACCACGTCGCGGTCGGCCTCGCGCATGCCGACATAGGCGTTCGTCAGCAGCGGCGGCAGCGCGAAGAGCACCAGCGCGATCACGGTCGGCCAGGAGCCGTGCGTGCCCAGCGGGCTGAGGGTGAGCAGCACCAGCACGGCGAAGGTGGGCACGGCGCGGCCGACGTTGGAGATGTTGACGGCCAGGGCGCCGCCCCGCCCGATGTGGCCGAGCCACAGGGCGACGGGCAGCGCGAGCAGGCAGGCGGCGGCCATGCACACGACCGTCAGGTAGACGTGCTCGCCGAGGCGTTGCCACGCGCCGCCGGCACCGCTCCAGTGCGCGCCGGTGGTCAGCCACGTCCACACCTCGCCGACGATGCCCATCTCAGCTCACCTCCGGCTTCCGTGAGCGGGCCCACGGGGTCAGGGCGCGCTGCAGCGCGAGCAGCAGCAGGTCCGCGGCCACTGCCAGCACCACGCACAGGAACGACGCGGTGAGCACCTCGGGTTTGAAGAAGCTGTTCATGCCGCTGTAGATGAGGTTGCCCAGGCCGCCGTAGCCGACGATGGCGCCGACGGTGGTCAGCGAGACGGCGGAGACGGTGGCGATGCGCACCCCGGCCATCATCGCGGGCAGGGCGAGGGGGAGTTCGACGCCCAGCAGCAGCCGCCCCGCCCCGTACCCCATGCCGCGCGCGGCCTCCCGCGCCTCCTCGGGGACGGCCTCGAGGCCGGCGAGGATGTTGCGGACGAGCACGGTGAGCGAGTACAGCACCAGGCCGGCCACGACGACGGCTGCCGAGAGGCCGAAGACCGGCAGCAGCAGCGCGAACATGGCGAGCGACGGCACGGTGTACAGCACGGTGGTCAGGCTGAGCACCGGCCCGGCGGCCGGCCGCCAGCGGCGGGCGACGAGCGCCAGCGGGAACGCGATGAGCAGCCCGATGAGCACCGACGCGGCGGCGATGCCGACATGCTGGATCGTCGCGTCGATCAGCTCCTGGCTGCGGGTGCGGACGTATTCACCACAGATCCACTCGTTGGCCTGCATGCAGCCGGTTGCGGCCACTTCCGCTCACATCCACACAACAGCTGTTCGACTGGGTACCGGCAGACCCTACCCGTGCCTGCCATGATGAACCGCGTGATTTCCTTCGAGCATGTCGGCAAGCGCTACCCCGACGGGACCGTGGCCGTGGACGACCTGTCGTTCGAGGTCGCGGAGGGCGAGCTGGTCACGCTCGTCGGTCCGTCCGGCTGTGGCAAGACCACGACGATGAAGATGGTGAACCGGCTCATCGAGCCGACGTCCGGGCGGATCCTGCTGGACGGCGAGGACATCGCGTCCGTCGAGCCGGTGCGGCTGCGGCGCCGGATCGGGTACGTCATCCAGCAGGTCGGTCTCTTCCCGCACAAGACGGTGCTGGAGAACACCGCGACGGTGCCGGCGCTGCTGGGCTGGCCGCGCGCGAAGCGGAAGGCGCGGGCGGCCGAACTGCTCGACCTGGTCGGTCTGGACCCGGCCCGCTACGGCGACCGCTACCCGGACCGGCTCTCCGGCGGCCAGCGCCAACGCGTCGGCGTGGCGCGGGCGCTGGCGGCGGACCCGCCGGTGCTGCTGATGGACGAGCCGTTCGGCGCGGTGGACCCGGTGGTGCGCGAGCACCTGCAGAACGAGTTCCTGAAGCTGCAGGAACAGGTCCGCAAGACCGTGCTGTTCGTGACGCACGACATCGAGGAGGCCGTGCGGCTCGGGGACCGTATGGCCGTCTACGGGGACGGGCGGATCGAGCAGTTCGACCCGCCGGCGAAGGTGCTGGGCGCGCCGGCGAGCGCTTACGTCGCCGACTTCGTCGGCGCGGACCGCGGCCTGAAGCGGCTGTCCGTCACCCCGATCGAGGCGAGCGACCTGGAACAGCCGCCGGTGGTCCGCCTGGACGACCGGCTGACGCAGGCGGCGGCGCGGATGGCGGCGGACGACGCCCGCTGGGCCGTGGTGCTGGACGACGCGGGCGCCCTGCACGGCTGGGTGTCGGCCGCGGCGGTCGCCGAAGCGGGCGACGACGACGGGCCGGTGAGCGGCCAGGCGCGCCGCATGGAGGCGTGGCTGCCGGTGGGGGCGCCGCTGCGGCAGGCGTTCTCGGTGATGCTGCAGCACGACGCGGGCTGGATAGCGGTCCTGGACGGCGACCGGTTCCTCGGCGTGCTGACGCCGGCCCGCCTGCACGAGGCGCTGCGCCGCTCGATCGACGCGGACGGCCGGAGCATCTCCCGCGCGGAGGTCGACCTGGAGACGGTCTCGGAACACTGAGGAGTGCCGGAGGGCCCGCCCGGTGCGCCGGGCGGGCCCTGCGTGTGCGAGCGGGGCACGACTACATGTCGTGGGCTCGCTCGAAGACCTGGGTCTTACCGCCGTCCCAGGCGATGGTCAGCTGTTCCTTCTGGCTGTCCGTGATGGTGCCGGACTCGAAGCCCTTGCCCTTCTTGCACTTCGTCTCGATCTTCCCGGAGTCGTCGTAGTCGCCGATGCAGCTGGCGGACTCCGTGGTGACGACGACGCCCTGGTCCGGCGTGAGGATGAGGCTCACGTAGTCCGGCTTCGGGATGGTGCTGTGCTCGTAGCGGCCGTTGAGTGCGTCGGCGTCGATCGAGACGTCGCCGCCCGAGTCGCCGCCGGAGCCGCCCCCGTCCGCCGTGGGCTGGTCGGTCGACGAGCTGCTCTGGTCGCCGCCGCCCGCGGCGTCGGCGGGCGTGTCGCCGTTGCAGCCGGTGAGCAGCAGCGCGGCCGAGACGACCAGCGCGGCCCCCGTCATACGTGCAGAAACGCGCACGTGTTTCCTCCCGTTGTTCCCCGTTATTCCGTACATGGTCTTGCGAAAGCTCAGCGCGGCTGCGTCAGAGCGTCGGGATGTCCTCGGCCTCGGTGAAGACCTCCGTCTCGCCGGAGTCCCACTTCACCGTCAGCTTGCCGTGCCGGTGCTTCTTGATGAGTCCGGACTCGAACGCGTTCCCCTTCTTGCAGGACGTCTCGATGTGGACGTTGCGTCCGGACTGTTCGTAGCTGCCCTTGCAGAGTCCGCTGTCCATGCTGTTGATGACCGCGACGCGGGTGTCGCCGGAGGACTTCAGGACCATCACCACGAAGTCGCCCTCGCCGGCGTGGCCGGTCTTCCAGTTGCCTGCCACCGAGCTCGCGTGCACCCGCGCGGAGCTGCCGCCGGCGGCGACGCCGCCGCTGGTGCTCTTGTGGTCGTCCGAGGACTTGTGCTTCGACGAGCTGCTCTTGTGCTTCTTGCCGTGGTGGCTGCTGCTCGAGTGGCTGTTGCAGCCGGTCAGCGCCAGCGCGGCCGTGACGACCAGCGCCGCCCCCGTCATACGTGCCGAAACGCGCACGTGTTCCTCCCCGTTCTGCTTTTTCAGGTCCGCGTCAAACTAGCAGAGGGAGGCAACGCACCGTCGGCCCGGGGACACAGATGGTGGTCGTCAGGCGGCGGGGGCGGCCGACGGCCGGTCGTCATCGTCGTCGTCCGGGAGCTTGCACACCCGCTCCAGGAACAGCGCGGCCGCTATCACGGCGATGCCGGCGACGAGGGACAGCCCGGCGTAGATGGCCTGGTCCCGCCGGGCCGGGATGTCGAGGTCGTTGATGATGAGGAAGACGCCGGTGCCGCCGTACAGGCCGGCGACCAGCGCGGCGACCAGCGCGCTGGACTGGCCGAAGACCACCGCCCGCGCGGCCATCATCGGTTCGACGGGCTTCACCTCGGGCCGGCGTTCGCGCTGCGCCTTCAGCCGGGCGCGCAGCGACAGGGCGGTCGCGAGCAGGACGGTGGCGATCACGGCCAGCACGATCGGCGCCGCGACCGGCACGCTCGGCAGGGCGCCGTAGGAGTCGAGCAGCTTGGCGACGGCCCAGGACAGCACGCCGGCGAGGAAGAGGATCCCCGCCAGCGTCCTGATGCGCAGTTGTTTCACGAGACCATCAACGATCAGTCGGGCAGGCTGAGTTCCAGGTCGGCGCGCGGGGTGATGCCCGCCTGGCCGAGCTGTTCCAGCAGGTCGGCGACCAGGCCGCGCCCGGGTACCTCGGCGGCGGGGTCGATGTCGTGCCAGGGCACCAGCACGAAGGCGCGCTCGTGCACCCGCGGGTGCGGCAGGGTCAGCTCCGGGTCGTCGGAGACGACGTCCTGGTAGGAGACGATGTCCACGTCGATGGTGCGCGGCCCCCAGCGCTCGTCGCGCACCCGCTCCAGCGCCTCCTCGACGGCGTGCGCGCGCTCGAGCAGCGAGCCGGGCGGCAGGGTGGTGCGCACCCGGACGACGGCGTTGAAGTAGCTGGGCTGGCTGGCCGGGTCGACCCCCCACGGTTCGGTCTCGTAGACGGGGGAGACGGCCTTGACCTTCAGGCCGGGGGTGTCCGCGAGCGCATCGACGGCGCTCTGCATGGTCTCCAGCCGGTTGCCCAGGTTGCTGCCGAGGGCGATCACTGCGTGTTTGGGGTTGGAAAGCGTCACGTCGGCCGCGTCGACCTGGTGCACCACGGAGGCGGGCACCGGCTGTACGGTCGGGTCACTGTTCGGCGTCATGCGCGGCTCCGCTTGATCGTCACGGTCACGTCGTCGAAGGGGACGGTGACGGGGGCGTCCGGCTTGTGGACGACCACCTGCACGTCCCGCACGGCCTCGTGTGCGAGGCAGATGTCGGCTATGCGCTGGGCGAGGGTCTCGATGAGGTCGACGGGCTCACTTTCGACGGCGGCCACGACCTGTTCGGCGACGACGCCGTAGTGCACGGTCTTCGTGAGGTCGTCGCCCGCGGCGGCGGGCCGGGTGTCCACGCCCATGTCGAGGTCGACGACGAAGATCTGGCCCTCCTCGCGTTCCCGCTCGAACACCCCGTGGTGTCCGCGGGCCCGCAGGCCGTGCAGCGCGACACGGTCCATGCCTCTCACCTCCGTCGGTCGTCGTCCGGTGGGGACGGGCACGCGCGCCAGGGGTCGGGTGGTGGCGTGCCGGTCAATCGAATCTACCTGCGAGCGACGACGGACACCCTCGGCGGGGCCGGAAAACGCGCCGCCCCCGCCCGGCAGGTTCCCGTCCGCCTACCCGATCACGGCCCGGCTCACTCCCCCGCGCACCGCTTGCTGCCCCGAACGGGTGGCGGGGGCTGCCGCCCGCCGCCGGCACCGCCACTGACCTGCGCCGACGACTCCCGCTCCGGCCACGCCCTAGGCTGGTGACCATGAGGACGTTGCGCGGCCGGGTCGCCGGCCTGCCGGACTGGGACCGCTGCGCGGTGATGGGCGTGGTCAACGTCACGCCGGACTCCTTCTCGGACGGCGGTCGCTGGTTCGACACCGAGACCGCGGTCAAGCACGGCCTGGACCTGGTGGCGCAGGGCGCGGATCTGGTGGACGTCGGCGGCGAGTCGACGCGGCCGGGGGCGACCCGCGTCGACGAGGCGGAGGAGCTGCGCCGGGTGCTGCCCGTGGTGCGCGGCCTGGTCGCCGACGGCGCGGTGGTCAGCGTCGACACGATGCGGGCCTCGGTCGCCGAGCAGGCCGTCGCGGCCGGCGCCGCGGTGATCAACGACGTGAGCGGCGGGCGCGCCGACCCGGCGATGGTGCCGGTGGCGGCCGCGGCGCAGGTGCCCTTCGTGGTGATGCACTGGCGGGGCCGCTCGCTCGACATGAACGACCGCGCGGTCTACGACGACGTGGTGGCCGAGGTCGTCGCCGAACTGCGGGAGAGCCTCGACCAGGCCGTGGCCGGGGGCATCGCCCCGGAGCGGCTGATCGTCGACCCGGGCCTGGGGTTCGCCAAGCAGGCGCCGCACGACCTGTCGCTGATCGCCGGCCTGGACCGGCTGGGCGCGGAGCTGGGCCGGCCGATGCTGGTGGCGGCCTCCCGCAAGCGGTTCCTCGGCCGGGTGCTGGCCGGCGGGGAGGGCGCGCCGCCGCCGGCCCGGGAGCGGGACGCGGCCACGGCCGCCGTCTCGGCGCTGGCGGCCCGCGAGGGCGCCTGGGCGGTGCGGGTGCACGAGGTGCGGGCGAGCGCGGACGCGGTGCGGGTGGCGCGGGCCGTCGAGGGCGCCCGGTGAGCGGCGCGCAGACGGACATCGAGGCGGTCGAGGCGGCGAACACCGCGCTGTACGACGCCGTCGAGCACGGCGACGTGGACGCCCTGTCGTCGCTGTGGCTGGAGGCCGAGATCAGTGTCGTGCACCCCGGCTGGCCGGTGCTGACCGGTCGCGGCGAGGTACTGCGCTCCTACGCGCTGATCATGGCGAGCACCGAGTACATCCAGTTCTTCCTCACCGACGTGCAGATCGCCGTGCTGGGTGACACGGCGGGGGTGACCTGCACGGAGAACATCCTCAGCGGCGGCCCGAGCGAGGACGACGGCAGCGCCGGCCCGCTGGTGGGCGGCCTGGTGGTGGCCACGAACGTCTTCCGCCGCACCGAGGGCGGCTGGCGCCTGTGGTCGCACCACGGCTCGCCGGTCCTGGTGGAGCAGGAGGGCGACGAGGACGACGGCGAGTCGGACACCGACGTGGAGCTGTGAGCCCGGCACAGCCGGGCTCACAGCGGCGAGCGGTCAGATCTCCACGGACACGTCGTAGTCGCGGAGCCACTTGTCGAGGTCGAGGGCCAGTTCCGCGCTCGCGCGGAAGGGGGTGCCCGTCTCGTCGGCGCACGCCTCGTCGAGGACGGCGCCGTCCAGCAGCGGCCGGGAGGGGGCGTCCTTGTCGGCCTGCAGGGCGCGCAGTTCGTCGCGGACGGCGCGTGCGTACCGCGGGTCCTGCGTGCTGGGGGAGGGGCTCTTGACGCGTTCGGCCACCGCATCGGGGAGCACGTCACGGGTGGCGGCCCGCAGCAGCGACTTCTCCCGCCCGTCGAACGTCTTCATCGCCCAGGGGGT
>DASSBO010000293.1:0-8801 GCA_035698655.1 Streptomyces sp. | reverse complement strand
GGCGATCTCGTGGACGACCGTCACCTCCACCTCCTCGACCACCCGCTCCCGGGCGCCGCCCTCCGCGGCGACCATCAGGGCCGCCGCAGCGGCACGGCAGACGGCGGTACGGGCAGGGCGCACGGTGGCCTCCGGGCGGGGGTGTGCGAGAGCGGGCACCCTGCCCAACCTCCCGACGCGCCGCCAGGTCACGTGCCCGGACGACCGGGACCGCCGACCGTGCCTCACCGCTCGGGACGCGGCGACGGCGACTGGCTCGGCCGACGGCGGAGCCAGTCGCCTGAGCGCGGTGCGGGGCGGTCCCTGCCCAGCCAAGGGCGGGTCCTGTCGGAATGCCGGGCGCCTGCGCCCCTACGCGTAGCCCAGCGCGTGCAGGCGGTGGTCGTCGATGCCGAAGTGGTGGGCGATCTCGTGGACGACCGTCACCTCCACCTCCTCGACCACCCGCTCCCGGTCGCCGCCCTCCGCCGCGACCATCCGCAGCGTGGGCCCGCGGTAGATCGTGATGCGGTCCGGCAGGACGCCCGCGTACCACTCGCCGCGCTCCGTGAGCGGCGTGCCCTCGTAAAGGCCGAGCAGCTCCGGGTCGTCTGCCGCCGGCTCGTCCTCGACGAACACGGCGACGTTGTCCATCAGGCGCGTCAGCTCCGGCGGTATCCGGTCCAGCGCGTCGGCCACCCGTTCCTCGAACTCCTCGCGCGTCATCTCCAGCACGCGTCCATTGTCGGCCACCGGCGGCCCGCGGCGGGCCGGCGGCGCCCGACGCCGGCCGCCGCAATGCCGGACACACACCGCCATCCGGCCCCAGCCGGGCATAATCCGGCGATCACGGGGCAGAGGGCCCCCATGGCCGCCCGGGACGTCACCCACACGCTGCGGCAGTTCCTCGTCGCCGCCCGCCGCACCGTCCGCGACACCGCCCGCGACACCGTCGACCTGTACGCCCATCTCCGGCCCCGCCGCGGGCCGCTGCGGACCCGAAAGGGCGTCACCCTGCTGGCCGATCCGATCGCCCGCGGCGGCGCGGCGCGGCGCTGGGGCGCGGCCCTGGGGCTGGCGGCGGTGGCGCTGGCCGGGGCCTGGCTCGGACTGCTGGTCGTGGGGAACGTGCGCACGCCCGTCGGCCCGGTGAACACCACGATGACGCTGCGCCCGTCACTCGACGGCGGCACGAAGATCAACGTGCCGCCGCTCGGCGCGCTGCAGCTGGAGACGCACCACGCGCCCGTGCGGCTGGACGTCGACGTCGACCAGCTCGACCCGGTCCGCTCCACGGCGCTCGTCGACCACCCGGAGCGGATCAGCGGGCTCGAGGACGAGATCACCAAGGACGTCGCGCAGGGCACCGAGGAGGTCGCCGAGCGGGCGGTCGTCGCGGTGGTCGTCGGGGCGACGGTGCTGGGGCTGGCCGTCTACCGGCGCCCGGGGCGCGCGCTGGCGGCGGGCGGGCTGGCGTTCGCGCTGCTGGCCGCCTCGGGGGCGACGGCGTACGCGACGTGGAACCCGAAGTCGCTGCTGGAGCCGAAGTTCTCCGGGCTGCTGGCCAGCGCGCCGTCCGTGGTCGGCTCGGCGCGCAGCATCGTGACGGACTTCGGCCGCTACCAGGAGGAGCTGGCCCGGCTGGTGACCAACGTCACCAAGCTGTACGAGGTGACCTCGACGCTGCCCGCCTACCAGCCGGACCCGACGACGACCCGGATCCTGCACGTCTCCGACATCCACCTGAACCCGGCCTCGTGGAGCATCATCAAGTCGCTGGTCAAGCAGTACGACATCGACCTGATCATCGACAGCGGCGACACGATGGACCACGGCACGGCGGCCGAGAACGGCTTCCTCGACCCCATCCCGGACCTGGGCGCGCCGTACGTGTGGGTGAGGGGCAACCACGACTCGATCGCCACACAGAAGGCGATGGCGAAGCTCGGCGACAACGTGTACGTCCTCGACAACGGCGTTCCGGTGAACGTCGCCGGCGTCCGCATCGCCGGGATCGGCGACCCGCAGTTCACCCCCGACCGCTCCATCGTCCGTGCGGGCGACCCGGGCGAGCGCCGGGCCGGGCGGGCGCTGGCCTTCTCGCTGCGCGCACAGAAGGCGGCCGGGACGCCGGTGGACATCGCCGTCGCGCACAACCCGGTGGCGGCGGCCGAGACCGACGGGCTGGTGCCGCTGGCCCTCGCCGGGCACATCCACCACCGTGACAACTCGGTGCTCGACAAGGGCACACGGCTGATGGTCGAGGGCACGACGGGCGGCGGCGGGCTGCGCGCCGTCGAGGACGACGCGCCGCAGAAGGTGGAGGCGTCCGTGCTGTACCTCGACGAGGAGACGGACCGGCTGCAGGCGTGGGACGAGATCACGCTGGGCGGGCTGGGCCTGGCGACGGCCGAGGTCAGCCGGCACCTGCCGGACGAGCCGCCGGCGAAGGAGCCGTCCCGGTCCCCCTCGCCGTCGCCCTCCGGCTCGGGCTCCGGCTCTCCGGCGGGCACCCTGCCGCCGTCCGGCGAGCCCTCCGGCGCAGGCTCGCCGGGCAGCCCGCCGACGCCCGGCACCTCGCCCGTGGCGGCCCGGCCGTCCGGCGGCGACTGACCGCCGCACGGCCGCTGCCGCGCTCGCCGCGAAACCGTTTTGGCGTTCCGTCCCGCCATCCCATATGCTTCTCACGTCCCCGAGGCGCCCCGGCGCCCAGGTGGGCCATTCAGCCCTCATCGTCTAGTGGCCCAGGACGCCGCCCTTTCAAGGCGGTAGCACGGGTTCGAATCCCGTTGGGGGCACGCACCACCTGTGCGAGACTAGTGCTCGCACATCGCTTGAAGCTTGGTCCTGTGGAGCAGTTTGGAGTGCTCGCCACCCTGTCAAGGTGGAGGCCGCGGGTTCAAATCCCGTCAGGACCGCTGCGGCTGGGTAGCTCAGTTGGTACGAGCGTCCGCCTGAAAAGCGGAAGGTCGCCGGTTCGACCCCGGCCCCAGCCACACCGCATGTGAAAGGCCCCGACGGCTTCCGTCGGGGCCTTTCACATGGGCCGGGCCGGGGCCCTCAGCGGCCCGGGCGGAGGCCCTGTGCCGCGGCGCCACGGCTCAGCACCGCCTTCTCGATGGTGCGGTAGGCCTCGGCTGCAGCCCCGCTCGAATGGGCTACAGGCGCGCCGATGCCGACCGTCCTGATCGGCGGGGAGGTGTGCACGAGGAAGGGGACCCACTCGGCCTTGCGGACCTTCCACTCGGCGCTCCGGCTCCCCGGCCGGGGAGGGACGAAGGTGAAGCGGGCTGCGGAACTCATCGCGCAACGGGGGTCCTTCATCCTGCCTGCCAGCAGGTCACCCATGCCGTAGACGACCCAGGTCCCGTTGACCTTCTCGTACGGCTGCGGCACGTGGGCGTGGGTACCGATGACGAGGTCGATGTCCCGGCGGCCGTCGCTGCGGGAGCGGGTCAGTTGCTTGGCCACTGACAGCTGCTGCTCGTCGGGAGCCTGCTGGTACTCGGTACCCCAGTGGGTGCTCACCACGACGACGTCGGCTCCGGCGCGCCGTGCCGCGCGGGCGTCGGCGATGATCTGCTGCGGGTCGATCATGTTGACCGACCAGGGTCGGTCCTGCGGGACCGGGATGCCGTTGGTGCCGTAGGTGTAGGACAGCTGGGCAATCTTGGCGCCGCCCGCCTCCATCATGGCGAAGCGGGCCCGTTCCTCCTTGCTGCGGGCCGATCCCACGTGCTTCAGGCCCGCTCGGTCCATGGCGGAAAGGGTGCGCCGGATGCCGTCGGCCCCGGCGTCGAGGGTGTGGTTGGAGGCCGTCGAGCAACTGTCGTATCCCGTGGCCTTGATCGCCGCAGCGACGTCGGGCGGCGTCTTGAACGCCGGGTAGCCGGTGAACGGGCCGCCGGGAGGCCCGTAGACGGTCTCCATGTGGCAGATGGCCACGTCGGCGCCTGCGGCGACGGACTTGGCACCGGAGAGCATCGCGCGGAAGTCGTAGCCGGACCCGCCGGCGTCGGCGCGTGCCTGCCGGATCACCGAGTCGTGGGAGAGGATGTCGCCGGTGGCGACGAGGGTGAAGGGCTGCAGGGCTCGCCGGGCGGGCTCGTCCCTGGCGGCAGCGGCGTCCTGGTCCTGCGCGGCTCGCTCGGGCTGTGCGCCACAGGCGGCGAGCGCGGCCGTGAGCAGCGCCGCGGTGACGGCCAGGGCAACGGGGCGTGTGGACCGTACGGCAGTGATCATGGACTCTTCCGCTCGCGCCGAGATGAAAAGATCTGACAATCTCACCTATAAGCGCACGGAACGGTCAGAGCGTGTCCTGCTCGGCCGCCGGAGTGGTCACCGGCGGACGCCGTGGGCCAGGGGCGTGAACGGCCCGGCCCCGAGACACCTTCCACTGAGCGGGAAGAAATCGGGTCGCCAAGGGATTCGGCGAGGTGAGATCCTGGGGCCCGTATGTCCACTTCGCCTGGTCCCACGCTGCCCGCCCTTCTGGAGCGCCTGCCGGAGCTGATGCTGCGCGATCAGCGCCGGCTCGGGCGCCGGCTCGACGGGGCGCGGAAGATCCGCAAGCCCGAGGCACGGGCCGCCGTGCTGGCCGAGATCGCCGACGCCATGGAGACGGCCGAGCGGCGGGTCGCCGCGCGGCGGGCCGCCGTGCCCACGGTGACGTATCCCGAGCAGCTGCCGGTCAGCCGGAAGAAGGACTCGATCCTCGAGGCGATCCGCGATCACCAGGTGGTGATCGTCGCAGGCGAGACCGGCTCCGGCAAGACGACGCAGATCCCGAAGATCTGTCTGGAGCTGGGCCGGGGGATCCGCGGTCTGATCGGGCACACGCAGCCGCGCCGGATCGCCGCCCGGACGGTCGCCGAGCGGGTCGCCGAGGAGCTGAAGACGCCGCTGGGCGAGGCCGTCGGCTGGAAGGTGCGCTTCACCGACCAGGTCGGGGACGCCACCCTCGTCAAGCTGATGACGGACGGCATCCTGCTGGCCGAGATCCAGACGGACCGCGAGCTGCGCCAGTACGACACGCTGATCATCGACGAGGCGCACGAGCGCAGCCTCAACATCGACTTCCTGCTCGGCTACCTCGCCCAGCTGCTGCCGCGCCGCCCCGACCTGAAGGTCGTCATCACCTCGGCCACCATCGACCCCGAGCGCTTCGCCCGGCACTTCGGCCGCTTCGCCGTCGTGAACGGTGAAGACGAGCGGAAAGACGCCCCCATCGTGGAGGTCAGCGGGCGCACCTACCCCGTCGAGGTGCGGTACCGGCCGCTGCTCGAGGAGGAGGGCGACGGCCCGGACCGCGACCAGGTGACCGCGATCTGCGACGCCGTGGACGAGCTGCAGGCGGAAGGGCCCGGCGACGTGCTGGTGTTCCTCTCCGGCGAGCGGGAGATCCGCGACACGGCGGACGCGCTGAACAAGAAGTTCCAGCGCGCGGGCGGCGCCGTCGCGCAGCGCACCGAGGTGCTGCCGCTGTACGCGCGGCTCTCGCACGCCGAGCAGCACCGGGTGTTCCAGCCGCACGGCGGCCGCCGCATCGTGCTGGCGACGAACGTCGCCGAGACGTCGCTGACCGTGCCGGGCATCAAGTACGTCATCGACCCGGGCACCGCCCGCATCTCCCGCTACAGCCACCGCACGAAGGTGCAGCGCCTGCCGATCGAGCGGATCTCGCAGGCCAGCGCCAACCAGCGCAAGGGCCGCTGCGGCCGCACCTCGGACGGCGTGTGCATCCGGCTGTACTCGGAGGAGGACTTCGACTCCCGCCCCGAGTTCACCGACGCGGAGATCCTGCGCACCAACCTCGCCTCCGTCATCCTGCAGAAGACGGCCGCCGGCCTCGGCGACATCGAGAAGTTCCCCTTCATCGACGCCCCCGACCACCGCAGCATCAAGGCCGGCGTGCAACTGCTGGAGGAACTGCACGCGCTGGACACCGCGCAGAAGGACCCGCGCAAGCGGCTCACCGGCACCGGCCGCAAGCTCGCCCAGCTGCCCGTCGACCCGCGGCTGGCCCGCATGGTGCTGGAGGCCGAGCGCAACGGCTGCGTGCGGGACGTCATGGTGATCGTCGCCGCGCTGTCCATCCAGGACCCGCGCGAGCGGCCCGCCGAGAAGCAGCAGCAGGCCGACCAGCAGCACGCCCGCTTCCGCGACGAGCGCAGCGACTTCCTCGCGCTGCTCAACCTGTGGCGCTACCTGCGCGAACAGCAGAAGGCACTCGGCTCCTCCGCGTTCCGCCGGATGTGCAAGTCGGAGTACCTGAACTACCTGCGGATACGCGAGTGGCAGGACATCTTCACGCAGCTGCGCCAGGTCGCGAAGACCATGGGCATCGAGGTGGAGCGGGAACCGGAACCGGACGCCGAGGTGGACGCCGACCGCGTGCACGTGTCGCTGCTGGCCGGGCTGCTGTCGCACGTCGGGCTGAAGGACACCGAGAAGAACGAGTATCTGGGCGCGCGCAGCGCCAAGTTCGCGGTCTTCCCCGGCTCGGCGCTGTTCAAGAAGCCGCCGCGCTGGCTGATGTCGGCGGAGCTGGTGGAGACGAGCCGGCTGTGGGCACGGGTCAACGCACGCGTCGAGCCGGAGTGGATCGAGCCGCTGGCGCAGCACCTGGTGAAGCGGACGTACAGCGAGCCGCACTGGGAGCAGAAACAGGCGGCCGTCATGGCCTACGAGCGGGTGACGCTGTACGGCGTGCCGATCGTCGCCCAGCGCAAGGTGAACTACGGGCGCATCGACCCGGAGACCGCCCGCGAGCTGTTCCTGCGGCACGCCCTGGTGGAGGGCGACTGGCGCACCCACCACCGGTTCTTCAAGGAGAACCGGGCGCTGCTGGACGAGGTCGAGGAGCTGGAGCACCGGGCCCGGCGGCGCGACATCCTCGTCGACGACGAGACGCTCTACGACTTCTACGACCAGCGCATCCCCGAACACGTCGTATCGGGCGCGCACTTCGACTCCTGGTGGAAGAAGAAGCACCGCGAGGAGCCGGACCTGCTCAACTTCGAGAAGTCCATGCTCATCAACGAGCAGGCCGAGCAGGTCACGGCGGCCGACTACCCCGACACCTGGCGGCAGGGCCGGCTCACGCTGCCGGTGACCTACCAGTTCGAGCCGGGCACGGACGCGGACGGCGTCACGGTGCACGTGCCGCTGCACGTGCTCAACCAGGTCTCCCAGGAGGGCTTCGACTGGCAGATCCCCGGCCTGCGCGAGCAGTTGGTCACCGAGCTGATCCGTTCGCTGCCCAAGCCGATCCGTCGCAACTACGTGCCGGCGCCGAACTTCGCGCAGCGCTTCCTGGCCACCGGCGTGGCCGACGCGGCTGTCGCGGATGGTGGTTCGGCGCCCGCCGAGCCGATCACGGCCGCACTCGCGCGCGAGTTGCAGCGCATGGTGGGCGTGCGCATGGAACCCGGCGACTTCGACTGGGACAAGGTGCCCGACCACCTGAAGGTCACCTTCCGGGTGAGCGACGAGCGGCGCCGCAGACTGGCCGAGGACAAGGACCTGGAGGCGCTGCGGACCGCGCTGAAGCCGAAGACGCAGGCGGCGCTCTCCCGGGCGTTCGTCTCCGCGTCGCGCTCGCGGTCGGGCCGCGGCCGGCGCGGCGGCCGTGCAGGCGACGACGGCGCCCGGCAGGCGTCCGTGGCCGCCGGCACGACCGAGGCGGCGGCGCCCGTCGCCGCCGGGCAGCGGTCGGGCCTGACGCGCTGGACGATCGGCACCCTCCCCCGCACCTTCGAGACCCGGCGCGCGGGACAGCCCGTGCGAGCGTATCCGGCGCTCGTCGACGACGGCGACTCCGTGTCCGTTCAGCTCTTCGACACCGAGACCGAGCAACTGCGCGCCATGTGGCGCGGCACGCGCCGGCTGGTGCTGCTCAACGTGCCCTCCGATCCGGCGAAGTTCGCCCAGTCCCAGCTCAGCAACCCGCAGAAGCTGGCCCTGGCCCGCTCGCCGCACGGCAGCGTGCAGAAGCTGTTCGAGGACTGCGTGCGGGCCACGGCCGACCGGCTGATCGAGGCGAACGGCGGGCCGGTGTGGGACGAGGAGTCCTTCACCAAGCTCTTCGAGGCGGTGCGCGCGGACCTGGTGGAGGGGACACTGCGGACCGTGAAGCAGGTGGAACAGGTCCTGGCGGCCTGGCACGCGTGCGAGCGGCGGCTGTCCGGCATCAAGAGCCCGGTGCTGCTGCCGTCGCTGGCGGACGTGCGTGAGCAGATCGGCGCGCTCGTGTGCGACGGCTTCGTCACGGCGCACGGCGTCGGGCGGCTGCCGGACCTGATGCGGTACCTGATCGCCGCCGACCGGCGGCTGCAGCAGCTGCCGCACCACGCGGAACGCGACCGGACGCGGATGGCGAAGGTCCACGAGATGCGGGACGAGTACCTGTGGCTGCTGGAGCAGTTCCCGCAGGGGCGCCCGGTGCCCAAGGAGGCCCGCGACATCCGCTGGATGATCGAGGAGCTCCGGGTCAGCTACTTCGCACACGCGCTCGGAACGGCGTACCCGGTCTCCGACAAGCGCATCATCAAGGCGGTGGACGCGGCGGTACCGGCGGCACGCTGAGCGGGCCGCCGCCGGTGGACGCCGGCACCACCCGAATGTGGATTCGCCTCACCGGCCTGACCTGCTGTACAGTCTGTTCTCGCGCCACGGCGCAGCCTGGTCCTGTGGAGCAGTTTGGAGTGCTCGCCACCCTGTCAAGGTGGAGGCCGCGGGTTCAAATCCCGTCAGGACCGCACGACATGACGTAGGGCCCGCACCCGGCAGGGAGCGGGCCCTACGTCATGCGGCATGAGACA
>DASSBO010000292.1:0-6655 GCA_035698655.1 Streptomyces sp. | reverse complement strand
CGGACTCACCCCGTACGTCGACGTGCTGCGCGCACGGCCGGAGAGCGCCGCGCTGCGCGAGGTGCTCACCGCCCTGCTGACCGCCGACCGCGAGGCGATGGCCGAAACCGTCGGGCAGGCCGCACGGGCGGCCCGGGACCGCGCCGCGCCGTCCGCCGCCTACGCGGCGTGCGCCGCCGTCGCCGACCACCACCCCGGCGCCCCGGGCGTGCTGGCCACCCTGCTGCTGCACCACGTCGTGCTGCAGCCCGGCGAGGCCCTGCACCTCGGGGCCGGCGTCCCGCACGCCTACCTGCGCGGACTGGGCGTCGAGATCATGGCCAACTCCGACAACGTGCTGCGCTGCGGCCTGACGCAGAAACACGTCGACGTGCCCGAACTGCTGCGCGTCGTCCGCTTCGAGGCGGGCGAGCCGGCCGTCCTGCGGCCGGAGCCGGCCGGCGGCGGTGAGGAGGTCTACCGCACGCCCACCGCCGAGTTCCGCCTCTCGCGCTACCGCCTGACCTCCGGCGGCCCCGAACCCGAACCCGTCGGCGACGCCCCGCAGATCTTGCTGTGCACCGCGGGAGAGGCCGTCCTGCACAGCTCGGAGGACGGGAGCGAACTCCGGCTGCCCCCCGGCGGATCGGCCTATCTGCGGGCGGCCGCGAAGGTGCGGATGCACGGCGAAGGTACGATCTTCCGCGCCACCGTGGCAGGCTGACGAGCCGGCCACGACCGACGGAGAAAGGGACACCCCCTCGCATGAGTGCAGCAGGCGGAACGAAGGCGGTCGTCGCCGCCCTCGGCGCGAACCTGGCGATCGCCGCGGCGAAGTTCGTGGCCTTCGCCTTCAGCGGCTCCTCCTCGATGCTCGCCGAGGGAGTGCACTCCGTCGCCGACTCCGGGAACCAGGGACTGCTGCTGCTCGGCGGCAAGAAGGCCAAGAAGGCCGCCAGCGAGGAACACCCCTTCGGCTACGGCCGTGAGCGCTACATCTACGGCTTCCTCGTCTCGGTCGTCCTCTTCACCGTCGGCGGTCTCTTCGCGCTCTACGAGGGCTACGAGAAGATCAAGCACCCGCACGAGCTGGAGGACTGGTGGTGGCCCATCGGCGTGCTGGTCTTCGCGATCATCGCCGAGGGCTTCTCCTTCCGCACCGCCGTCCGCGAGTCGAACGGGCTGCGCGGGTCCCTGTCGTGGAAGGAGTTCGTGCGCCGCGCCAAGGCGCCCGAACTGCCGGTCGTCCTGCTGGAGGACTTCGGCGCGCTCATCGGCCTCGTCCTCGCCCTGTTCGGCGTCGGCCTGACGCTGCTGACGGGCAACTCCGTCTGGGACGGCATCGGCACCCTGCTGGTGCTGATCGCCCTCGTCCTCGCCTTCGAGACGAAGTCGCTGCTGCTGGGTGAGGCCGCCGACGTCACACAGGTCGAGAAGATCCGCGCGGCCGTCGTCGACGGCGAGACCGTCACCCGGCTCATCCACATGCGCACCCTGCACCTCGGGCCGGAGGAACTCCTGGTCGCGGCGAAGATCGCCGTGCAGCACGACGACACCGCCGGCGAGGTCGCCCGCGCCATCGACGCCGCCGAGGCCCGCATCCGCGAGGCCGTCCCCATCGCCCGCGTCATCTACCTCGAGCCGGACATCTACCGCCCGCAGCAGGCCTGACACCGCACGCCCTGCCCCCGCCGGACGGGCGGAGGCGGACTTGCCCCAACCCCGGTGGATCCGTTCGACTGGGGGCCGCGGTGTTAAATTCGTAGTCGCAGACGTCGCTGCTGATGGCGGTCGGGCGGCCCGGGAACCGGGCCTCCGAGGGAGAGAGGGCCTCCGACGGACTGGGCTGTGGAGCAAGGGGACACGTGCGTCCGCCGCACCGCAGCACGGACCAGCCGGCCATCCCTCGACCCACGAGGAGCAGTACGCCATGACGACGACCGCGTCGACCGACCAGGACTTCAAGGTCGCAGACCTCTCTCTGGCCGCCTTCGGCCGCAAGGAGATCACCCTCGCCGAGCACGAGATGCCCGGCCTGATGGCCCTCCGCACCGAGTACGCCGACCAGCAGCCGCTGGCGGGCGCCCGCATCACCGGCTCCCTGCACATGACCGTGCAGACCGCCGTGCTCATCGAGACCCTCGTGGCGCTGGGCGCCCGGGTCCGCTGGGCCTCCTGCAACATCTTCTCCACCCAGGACCACGCCGCCGCGGCCGTCGCCGTCGGCCCGGAGGGCACCCCCGAGAACCCGCAGGGTGTCCCGGTCTTCGCCTGGAAGGGCGAGACGCTCGAGGAGTACTGGTGGTGCACCGAGCAGGCCCTGACCTGGCCGGACACCGAGACGCACGGCCCGAACATGATCCTGGACGACGGCGGCGACGCCACCCTGCTCGTCCACAAGGGTGTCGAGTACGAGAAGGCCGGCGCCGCCCCCGACGTGGCCACCGCCGAGAACGACGAGCACCGCGTCATCCTGACGCTGCTGAACCGCACCCTGGGTGAGGACGCCCAGAAGTGGACCCGGCTGTCCTCCGAGATCCGCGGCGTCACCGAGGAGACCACCACCGGCGTCCACCGCCTGTACGAGATGCACCGCGACGGCACCCTGCTGTTCCCGGCCATCAACGTCAACGACTCGGTCACCAAGTCGAAGTTCGACAACAAGTACGGCTGCCGCCACTCCCTCGTCGACGGCATCAACCGCGCCACCGACGTCCTCATCGGCGGCAAGGTCGCCGTCGTCTGCGGCTACGGCGACGTCGGCAAGGGCTGCGCCGAGTCGCTGCGCGGCCAGGGCGCCCGCGTCATCATCACCGAGATCGACCCGATCTGCGCCCTCCAGGCCGCCATGGACGGCTACCAGGTCGCCACCCTTGACGACGTGGTCGAGACGGCCGACATCTTCGTCACCACCACCGGCAACCGCGACATCATCATGGCTGCCGACATGCAGCGCATGAAGCACCAGGCGATCGTCGGCAACATCGGCCACTTCGACAACGAGATCGACATGGCCGGCCTCGCCGCGATCGACGGCATCGTCAAGGACGAGGTCAAGCCGCAGGTCCACACCTGGACCTTCCCCGGCGGCAAGACCCTCATCGTGCTGTCCGAGGGCCGCCTGCTCAACCTGGGCAACGCCACCGGGCACCCGTCGTTCGTGATGTCGAACTCCTTCGCGAACCAGACGATCGCCCAGATCGAGCTGTTCACCAAGCCGGAGTCCTACCCGACCGACGTCTACGTGCTGCCCAAGCACCTCGACGAGAAGGTCGCCCGCCTCCACCTGGACGCGCTCGGCGCCAAGCTCACCACGCTGCGCCCCGAGCAGGCCGACTACATCGGCGTCCCGGTCGAGGGTCCCTACAAGGCGGACCACTACCGCTACTGAGCACCGCATCCGCGTGACGTCGGGCCCCGCCCACCGGGCGGGGCCCGACGCGTGTTCGTAGGCTCGTGCCATGCCACGCGGCCGCTACTCCCTCCACGACCCGTACGACGGAACACCCCTCGGCGAGGAACACTTCCACTGCGCCGCCGGCCCCTCCGGCTGGCGCTACGTCGCCCAGGTCACCGGGCCCACCGGCGACCACACCGGCTCCGTCGACCTGACCACCGACGACCGCGGCCGGCCGCTGCGCCTGGAACTGCACGCCGGCAGCTGGCGGGTACGCGGCGGCGCGCTGGACGGCGTCACCTGGGTACGGACCGACCCCACCGGCACCGAGGCCGAGGAGAGCAACGCCGCGGCCCACGCCTTCACCGGGGCGTCCCCGGCCTTCCTGATCGCGACGGCCAGGCTGCTCCACCCCGCGTCCGGCGCACCCGCCGCACGCGCCCGCCTGGTCGCCCTCACCCCGCCGGTCCTGGCCGCACGCACGCTGGACCAGGCCTGGGAACTGCTCGGCACCGAGCCACACGACACGGACAGCGGACCGCTGGTCGTGCAGACCTACCGGATCACGGAGCTCGACACGGGCGACCAGCAGACGGTCCACCTGGCCGGCGACGTCGTCCTGTCGGCGCCGGGCGTCGAACTGGAGGATCTGGAGTCCCCGCCCTCGATGCTGCCGTAGCCCCTGCGGACGGCGGCCGCTGTCAGGCGGGCGGCACGAACCCGGTGCCGCGGTGGGGGCCGGCCGGCGGGCCGCTGTCCTGAGGTGCGGGGGCCGGCGGCGGGGGCGCAGACGGCGCCGGCGCGGCCGGAGCCGACGGCTGCGCAGCCCCCGGCCCGCTCGGCACGACAGGCGGCGCGCCCGGTACGGCGGTGGTCGGCTGCGCGCCGAAGGCGCGCTGCGCGTCACGGGACTGCCGTTCCGCGACGACGGCCGCGAGATAGTCGGCGGGCCACACATCCGACGGCACCGGAGCGCCGGTGTACGCGGCGACGTCGCCCGCCAGCCGCGCCGCCATCTGCTGCCCGACGGCCACGTCCAGCTGCCCGGCCCGCGTCAGGTACTGCCGCACGGCCAGCCACAGCGCGTCCGGCACCCGTGAGAGGTCGAGCTGCGCGAACCGGCCGGCCAGCCACGGCGGGCCGGCCGCGACCCGGTCCTCGATCCGCGCGACCGGCAGCCGCTCCCGGACCACGAGCGTGCCGGCGAACACGTCGCCCAGCCGGCGGCCGCGCTCCGATATCAGCGAGGACAGACACGCCAGGATCCCGAAGGTCATCAGGATCTCCACGACCCCGATCGCCCCGCGCACCAGCGCGTGCCGGAACCGGATCGGCCCACCGTCCTCGCGCACCACCCGCAGTCCGCAGGCCAGCTTTCCCAGCGACCTGCCGCGGCTCAGCGTCTCCACGGCGATCGGCGCGCCGACCAGCAGCAACAGGAACAGGCAGACCTGCACGGCGGCCATGACGGCGACGTCCAGCCCGGAGACCGCGAGGAGCACACCCATCGAGGCCACGATGTAGACCGCCCACACGAGCAACAGGTCCAGGCACACCGCCAGCGCCCTGCTGGGCAGTTTGGCCGGGCGCAGCCCCAGCACGACCGCGTCCCCGGTCACCAGCTCACTCACCGCGTACGTCCTCCTCGCCCCTTCGCCGGGAGCCGCACCCGCGTCCCCGTCTTCGCACAGTCTGCCGTCCCGCTCCGATGATCTGCCAAGCTCTCCTCCATGGACCTGGATGTCTTCGTCGCCGCACACACCGAGGAGTGGAACCGGCTGGACGCCCTGACCCGGCGTCGCAAGCGCCTGAGCGGGGAGGAGGCAGACGAACTCGTGTCGCTGTACCGCCGGACGGCCACCCACCTGTCCCAGGTCCAGTCGAGTGCCCCGGACCCGGCGCTGACCGCACGGCTGACGACGCTGGTGGCCCGTGCCCGCAGCCGGGTGACGGGAGCCCGCCGGGCCTCCTGGCGGGACGTCGGCCGGTTCTTCGCCGCCGGCTTTCCGGCCGCCGTCTACCGCTCCCGGCACTGGTGGGTGCCCACCGCCCTGCTGTCGGTCGTGCTGACCGTGCTCATCGGCTGGTGGATCGGCACCCACCCGGAAGTGCAGGCGAGCATCGGCACCCCGGACGAACTCCGGCAGCTGACCCGCCCCGGGGGCCGGTACGAGACGTACTACAGCAGCCACCCGGCGGGCGCCTTCGCCGCCCAGGTGTGGACGAACAACGCGAAGGCGGCCGCGATCTGCCTCGTGTTCGGCGCCCTGCTGGGCCTCCCGGTGCTGTGGGTGCTCTTCCAGAACATCCTCAACCTGGCCGTCGGCCTCGGGCTCATGCAGTCCGCGGGCCGCCTCGACACCTTCCTCGGCCTGATCCTGCCGCACGGCCTGCTCGAGCTGACCGCGGTCTTCGTCGCCGCCGGCACCGGCCTGCGCCTGGGCTGGACGGTGATCGACCCGGGCCCGCGACCACGAAGGCAGGCCCTGGCGGCAGAGGGACGCGCGGCGATCGGCATGGCCCTGGGCCTGGCGGCGGTCCTCTTCGTCTCGGGCGCGATCGAGGGCTTCGTGACCCCCTCCGGCCTGCCGACCTGGGCCCGCATCACGATCGGCGTGGTGGTCGAGCTGCTGTTCCTCGCATACGTCTACGTGGTGGGCCGGCGAGCGGCGGAAAGGGGCGAGACCGGCGACGTCGCCGAGCCGGACCAGGGCGACGTGACACCCACGGCCGCGTGATGTGCATCGGCAGAGGTGAAGCTGCTACGCTCGCACCTGCTCCCGGCGAACCATTGACGTGGTGGGTCGGGTGCAGTAGGTTTTAACGGTTGCCCCGAGTTGGACGAGTCCGACGGGGAACTGTTAAGATCTTCATCGCTTCCGAATTCAACGCCCAAGCGCCGCTTGGTGGTTGAGGGAAAGAAGCCCCCGATCGACTAGCGGATTTCATCTGATAGTGTCGGGAACACAGCGAAGGGAACGCCCGGAGAAACCCGAGAGGGTTGCGAAGGAAGCGTCCGTTCCTTGAGAACTCAACAGCGTGCCAAAAGTCAACGCCAGATATGTTGATACCCCGTCCATCCTTGGATGGTCGAGGTTCTTTTGAGAAACACAGCGAGGACGCTGAGGCTGACTGGATTATTCCTCCGGTCGGCCCGCTCTCGTGACTGTGCTCTGTAAAGAGCGAAAGCATTCACGGAGAGTTTGATCCTGGCTCAGGACGAACGCTGGCGGCGTGCTTAACACATGCAAGTCGAACGATGAAGCCGCTTCGGTGGTG
>DASSBO010000291.1:0-4634 GCA_035698655.1 Streptomyces sp. | reverse complement strand
CGTCCTGTACGTGGCCTGGGCGGCCACGTTGTTCGGCTATGCCGTGTGGGGCAGGCTGCTGCGCACCTACGACGCGGTCACCGTCGCACCGTTCTCTCTCCTCGTCCCCGTCTTCGGCCTGTTCTTCGCGTGGCTGCTGCTGGGCGAGCGCATCACGCCGGCGACGATCGGTGCCGCGGTACTCGTGGTCAGCGGCATCGCGGTGGGGATGCTGCGTTCGGGCAGAAGTGCCGGGCCTGGCGGCGAAACGGCGCAGAATCCTCCCGCCATGGCGGACGGCGACGCCGCCGTGCCCCGGTGAGGGCACCCGGTCACCGCCAGGCGCCCGGCGGTGGCGGCGGGTAGTAGGGGGCCGGGGCCGGGCGGAGAGCTGCGGAGAAGGCGGACGCCTCCGTCGGCGGGCCCGCGGCCGGGCGGCGGCGCCACATGTGGTGCAGCAACTCCTGCTCCCGCGCCGCGAAGTCCGCCGGCGCCGCGCCCCCTTCGGCGCGCACCCGCAGCAGCGCCAGCGCCGTCGCGAAGTGCTGGTACTCCACGACGGCCCGCACCGCCGGCACCCCACCGGTGCGGCGGGCCAGCGTGCGCGCCCCCGCGCGGGCGCGCATCGAGCCCAGCGCCCAGGCCTCCGGCGGCGAGAGCCAGCCCGCCGCCGCGTAGGCGGGCAGCGTCGCGCGGATCGACTTCAGCTGGTTCTGCCGCGACCAGATCGCCAGCCACGTCACCAGCGCGAACACCGGCAGCATGAACAGCGCGTACACCACGAGGAACGCGCCGCCCGCCACGGTGGCCGCGCCGTTCCAGATCGCGTGCAGAGCGGCCGCCGTGAGGAAACCGGCGACCGGCAGCAGGACACGGAGCACTCGCCGATGCCGCGGCAGCAGCGCCGCGACGCCCAGGCCCATGCCCGTCATGGAGGTGAACAGCGGGTGCGCGAAGGGCGAGAAGACGATGCGGACCAGGAACGTCGCCGCGGTCACGGACTGGCCGATCCGCTGCGGGTCGACGATCGAGTCCTCCCCGTAGGCGCTGCCCAGGTACAGCACGTTCTCGGTGAACGCGAAACCCGTCGCGCTGATCCCGGCGGCCACCAGGCACGGCACCACGCCGTTGAACCGCTCCCGCCGGAAGAGGAACAGCAGCAGCACCGGCGCCGCCTTCACCGACTCCTCCACCAGCGGCGCCACCGCCACCGCGCCGATGGTGTCCGCGCGCTGCGGCGCGTTCGGCAGGACGGACGTCGCCAGCCACTCCGCAGTGAGGGTGTTCGCGATCAGCGCCACGAGCGTCGCCGCACAGGCGCCCCACGCGAACGCGAAGGCGTGGTTGCGCCAGCGCGCCGGATGCACGGAGTCCACCCAGCGCAGCGCCGCGACGAGCAGCGGCACCGGCAGGATCGCCAACGCCAGGCCCACCAGCAGCCCTTCGGTGCCGGTCTGCTTGCGGACCAGCAGCAGAATCACCAGCCCGCACAGCACGAGCACGGCGACGACCGCCAGCGCGCGCAGCGTGCGGCTGTGACGGTGCCACCACGAGGGAGCGGCCGGCGGCTGGTAGCGCCATTCCTCCGGCGAGGCCGGCATCGCCGGGAAGCGGGGATGCTGCTCGTACGCGGGAACGGCGTAGCCGGCGGTGGGCTGATATGCCTGATGCACGCCCCCGACAGTAACCGGCCGCCTCCTCCCTGAGACGGACGCCCGCAGATCCGCTTCCCAGGGGACGCGCCGCGGCGCCGGCGTGCATACCGTTGCCGTCATGACCCAGACCCACCCGGCCGACCTGCGGCTCGCGCACAACGCGTGGCGGACGTTGCGCGACGACCTGCTCACGGACGCGTTCGCCTACCGCCCGCTCCCGCCGGCCGACGGCGCGCCCGGCGTCCTGTTGGCGCGGCTGCTGCCCAAGCGCCTGCGGCGGCACCTGCGGTGGACACCGCACGCCGTGGTGTGTGCCTTCGCCGGGTTCGTCCTCCTCGTGGGCGCCGAACAGGCCGGCGGCATCGTGAACGTGGTGATGTGCGGGGCACTGGCCGGCGCGGTGGCGCTGGCTCTGGTGCGCCCGGTCGGCGCCTTCTGGATCTCGCTGGGCGGCTTCGCCCTGGCTCAGGCGGCCTCCCTGCCCTACGGCTACAGCCCCGCCTGGGCGGACGTGTCCTTCGTCTGCCACCCGGTGACCCTCGTGCTCGTCACCCTGCGGACCCGGCCCCGCATGGCGCTGGAGATGTGGCTGCTCACCCTCGCCGCCGGGAGCCTGGTCTCCGCCTTCGGCAGTGGCCACGGCGAGCTGTCGACGGTCGCGACCGTCTCCGCGCTGCTGCTCGTCGCGGCCGCCGCGCTGCGCGCCTGGCGCGACGAGCGGCGGAACGTCGCCGCCTCCGAGACCGTCACCGCGCAGGAACGCTCGCGCCGCACCTTCCTCGAGGAGCGCGCCACCATCGCCCGCGAACTGCACGACGTGATGGCGCACCACATGTCCGTCATCGCCATCCAGGCCGAGGCCGCCCCCTACCGCGTGCAGGAGCTGCCGCCCGAACTGGCCGCCCCGCTGGCCACCATCCGGGAGAACGCGGTCGCCGCGCTGACCGAACTGCGCCGCATCCTGGGCGTCGTGCGGTCCGACGACCCCGACGCGTTCGCCGACACCGCCCCCGAGGCGCCGCAGCCCACCCTTGCCGATCTGCCCGCCCTGCTCGACGGGCTGCGCGAGAGCGGGCTGAGCGCCGAACTCGTCGTCACCGGCGCCGCACGGCCGCTGCCGCAGGGCGTCGAGCTGTCCGCCTACCGCATCGTGCAGGAGGCGCTGAGCAACGTGCTGCGCCACGCGCCGGGCGCCGAGGCGCGGGTCGAGGTCTCCTACGTGCTCGGCGGGCTCGGCATCCGCGTCGTCAACGGGCCGCCGAGCCGGCTGGCGAAGGCCTCACCGGGCGCCGGGCACGGGCTGCTGGGCATGCGCGAGCGCGTGCAGATGCTGGGCGGCGAACTGGCCGCCGACCCCACCGAGGACGGCGGCTACGAGGTCGCGGTGTTCGTGCCCGTCACCCCGCTCGAGCCCGCCGGCACGGCGGACGACGCAGCGGACGAGGGCGGTGCCGCATGATCCGCGTCCTCATCGTCGACGACCAGGAGATGGTCCGCGAGGGCTTCTCCGTGCTGCTCGGCGCGATCCCCGACATCGAGGTCGTCGGCGAGGCGCAGGACGGGCGTGAGGCCGTCGAGAAGGTCGCCGCCCTGCGCCCCGACGTGGTGCTGATGGACATCCGGATGCCCGGCACCAACGGCCTGGACGCCACCCGCGAGATCGTCGCGGCCGACGCGGACGCCAAGGTGCTCATCCTGACCACCTTCGACCTGGACGAGTACGTCTACCAGGCGCTGCGCACCGGAGCCAGCGGCTTCCTCCTCAAGGACGCCTCCGTCGGGCAGCTCGCCGAGGGCGTGCGCGTCGTCGCGGCCGGCGAGGCGCTCCTCGCCCCGACCGTCACCCGCCGCCTCATCTCCCAGTTCTCCCGCCTCGGCAATCCCTCACCGCCCGCCCGGGAACGCGTCGGCGAACTCACCGAACGCGAGACGGAGGTGCTGACGCTGGTCGCACACGGCATGTCCAACGTGGAGATCGCCGCCCAACTGGTCGTCGCCGAGTCGACGGTGAAGACACACGTGAGCCGGGTCCTGGTGAAGCTGGGCCTGCGCGACCGCACCCAGGCCGCCGTCTTCGCCTACGAGGCCCGCCTGGTGACTCCCGGCGGCTGACGGTCCGTCCGCCGGGCCCACCCCCGGACGGGCGCGCGGGGGCCCCGTCGTGCACCATGGTGGGCCACATCAGACCACCACGGGGGAGGCGCGATGCACGCTGTCGGCATGAGACGGGCGACCGTCTGGGTTCTGGCCGCGGTGGCGGTGCTGCTGGGCGTCGGCGCGCCCGGCGCAGCCGCGGCCGAGGGGGTGCCGGACCGGGCCGCGTACCTGGCCGAGCAGCTGCGTGCCGACCCGGTCTACGTCACCGACCAGATCCCCCGCGCGATACCCCGCTCCACCGCGCCGCAGTACGCGAAGATCGCCGAGCGCACCGGGGTGCCCACCTACGTCATCGTGCTGCCGCAGGCGCTCTCCGGCGGCGACGCCATGCTCGACGCCGTGCACGAACGGCTCGGCGAGGACGGGCTGTACGTCTCCCTCGACAAGTACGGGGTCGACGCCGCGCAGGCGTACGGCGTACAGCTGCCCGTCGACGACGCCCTGGACGCTGCGTTCGGCGGCCTGACCGACGGCACCGAAGTCGCGTTCGGCCGCTTCGTCGACGCCCTCACCCCGAGCACCGCCGACGACGTCGCCGGCTTGGACACCGACGAGTGGGCGACCCGCGGCGCGCGCGACGAACACTCCGTCGTCACCGGCTTCGGCATGTCGGTCCTGCCGCTGACCGTGCTCTTCCTCGGGCGGTACGTGCTCATCCGCCGCCGCGGGCGGGCCGTGAAGGCGGCCGGCGCTACCAAGAAGGCACGCGCCGCCGCCATGAAGGAGGCGGGGCAACGGCAGACGACGGCCCGGCGGGTGCTGTGGGGCGTGGCCGCGGCGTGCGTCGTCGCGGTCGGCGTCACCGCGCAGCTGACGTACACCGCGACCCGGTACGGGCCGGCC
>DASSBO010000290.1:0-2469 GCA_035698655.1 Streptomyces sp. | reverse complement strand
AACCTGTGGGCGCAGAGCGGTATGCGCTCGTCTCACGTGGCCGGCCTGGCCGGGGCACTCACCTGCTACGACCTGGTGGCCACCACGCTCACGCAGGTGACGCAGGACTTCTTCACCCAGGTCCAGGGACGCCCGTTCGCGCCCGTGTTCCAGCTGACCGGCGGTCCGCAGCCGGTCGGCGTCGGCCTGGGTGATCTGCTGCTGCTCGTGCTCTACCCGCTGGTCGCGGCACGGGCGTTCGGGCGGTGGCCGGCCCTCGGTGCGGCGATCGTCGGCCTGGCCGTCACCAGCGGGATCAGCGTGCTGTTCGCGCTGGGCGTGCTCACAGCCGGGTTCCCGCTGCTGACGGCGCTCGGTCCGCTCATCGTCGCTCAGCACCTGGTGTGGTCGCGGCGCGAGGGTGGCGAGCGCACGACCGCCGAGTGGCGGGGCGAGGCGCCGCCGTCGCCACCACGCCGCGTCGGTCTCCCGGCCGATGAAGTGACGGCGGCCCTGGCCGTCGCGGTCCCGCCCGGTCTGCCCGAGGGCACGTGGCTGGCGGTGAGCCGGGGCGGCCGTGTCACGGGGACAGGCGAGACCCCGGGCCGGGCCCGGCGCGCCGCGCAACGGAACGCGGGGCCGGAGCCCGTGCTGGTACGTCAGATCTGACAGACGGTCGCTGGTGACTCAGGCAGGGTCGGCGACGACCGGTGTGCACAGCGGGTCCGCCTGGAAGGGGGCCAGTTGATCGGGGGTTGCGCGGGCGTCCGTGATCAGAGTCCAGGGGCGGTCGAAGGTCGCCCACCAGTGGGAGTCCGCACGCCCGAGCTTGTCCGCGTCCGCCAGGACGTGGACGTCGCGGGAGCGTTCGATCATCAGCTGTTTCAGGGCGCTCTGCTCCGGTGACGCCTCGCAGATGCCGCGGCCCGCGGTGACGCCGTCCGCGCCGAGGAAGACGGCGTCCGCCGTCAGCCGGGAGACCGCCGCCTCGGCCAGCGGGCCGACCATGCCGAGGCTCAGCGGGCGGACGCTGCCGCCCAGCACGATCAGCTCGATGCCGGGGACCCCGGCCAGGATGTTGATCGAGGTCAGGCCGGGCGTCGCCACGGTCAGCCCGCCGCGCGCCGCCAGCCGGTTGGCCAGGGCGCCGACGGTCGTCCCCGCGTCGAGAAGCACCATGCGGCAGTCGGCGGCCATGCCTTCGGCCGCCCGCGCGATGGCCGCCTTCTGCTGGACGGCGAGGCCCTCGCGTTCGAGCAGCGTCTGCTCGTCCCCGTTGCCGGGGGACAGCGCGCCGCCGTAGGTGCGCACGATCTGTCCCGACTCCGACAGCCGGGTCAGGTCCCGGCGGATCGTCGACTCCGAGACGTCGTAGCGCTGCGCGAGTTCGGCGACCGCGACCGCGCGCACGCGCAGCAGGTCGCGGATCTCCGCCCGGCGGTCCGCGCCGTTCACGCGCGGCCTCCCGCCGGCGCCGACCCGGCCCGGTCCGGGGCCAGTTCGAGCGCCTGCCGCAGCGCCTCGACCATGCTGGCCTCGTCGGCCTTGCCGCTGCCGGCGATGTCGAAGGCCGTGCCGTGGTCCACGCTGGTGCGGATCACCGGCAGCCCGACGGTCACGTTCACGCCCGCGTCCAGTCCGAGCACCTTGACCGGCCCGTGCCCCTGGTCGTGGTACATGGCCACCACGAGGTCGAAGTCCCCGCGCACCGCGCGGAAGAAGACGGTGTCGGCGGGCAGCGGGCCCTGCGCGTCGATGCCGTCCGCGCGCAGCGCCTCGATCGCCGGCACCACCTTCGCCTCCTCTTCGCCGTTCCCGAAGAGCCCGTTCTCGCCGGCGTGCGGGTTGATGCCGCACACCGCGATGCGGGGACGCGCGACGCCGGAGGCCACGAGCGTCGCATGGCCGCGGCGTACGGTGCGCTCCACCAGCCCGGGCTCGATCTTCTTGACGGCGTCGACGAGGCCGATGTGCGTGGTGACGTGGATGACGCGCAGGGTCGGCGCGGACAGCAGCATGGAGACCTCCTCGGTCCCCGTCAGGTCGGCCAGCAGTTCGGTGTGGCCGGGGTACTTGTGCCCGGCGGCGTGCAGCGCCTCCTTGTTGAGCGGGGCGGTGCAGATGGCGTCGACGCGGTGCTCGGACGCCAGCGCCGTCGCCGTCGCCACGTACTGGTACGCGCCCTCGCCCGCCACCGGCGAGAGCCGGCCGAAGGGCAGGTCGCCGGGGATGTTCGCCAGGTCCAGGCAGTCCACGCCGCCCGGCTCCCAGGTCGCCTCCTCGGGCGAGCCGACGGACCGGATCTCCAGTTGCACGCCGGTCAGTTCGACCGCCCGGCGCAGCCGGGCCGCGTCGCCCACGACCAGGGGCCGCAGCGGAAGCCGGGAGGCCGCGCCGGCCAGGGCCTTGACGATGACCTCGGGGCCGACGCCGGCGGCGTCGCCCATCGTGAGGGCGATGACGGGTGACATGGTGACAAGCCTTCCGGAT
>DASSBO010000289.1:0-2309 GCA_035698655.1 Streptomyces sp. | reverse complement strand
TGGCGGCTGTCGCCGTGGGCCGTCACCACGTACCTGCTCGGCGGCGAGCTGCCGGACGGGACGGCGATCAGCCCGAAGTACGTCGGCCCGCGCCGGCTGATGGAGGTCGCGGTGGCGACCCTCGCGACCGACCGGGCGCTGCTGCTGCTCGGCGTCCCGGGGACGGCGAAGACGTGGGTGTCGGAGCATCTCGCCGCCGCCGTCAGCGGCGACTCGACGCTGCTCGTGCAGGGCACGGCGGGCACGGCCGAGGAGGCCATCCGCTACGGGTGGAACTACGCGCGGCTGCTCGCGGAGGGACCGTCGGAGAAGGCGCTGGTGGAGAGCCCGCTCATGCGGGCGATGCGGCGCGGCCAGGTCGCCCGCATCGAGGAGCTGACCCGGATGCCGTCCGACGTCCAGGACACGCTCATCACGGTGCTGTCGGAGAAGACGCTGCCGGTCCCCGAGCTGAACACCGAGGTCCAGGCGCGGAAGGGCTTCACGGTCATCGCGACCGCGAACGACCGCGACCGGGGCGTCAACGAGCTGTCCAGCGCGCTGCGCCGCCGGTTCAACACGGTCGTGCTGCCGCTGCCGGAGAGCGTCGAGGACGAGGTCGGCATCGTCGCCCGCCGCGTCGACCAGATCGGCGCCGGCCTGGAGCTGCCGGAGTCCCCGGCGGGGCTGGAGGAGATCCGCCGCGTCGTCACGGTGTTCCGCGAGCTGCGCTCCGGCGCCACCGCCGACGGGCGCACGAAGCTGAAGTCGCCGAGCGGGACGCTCAGCACCGCCGAGGCCATCTCGGTGGTCACCAGCGGCCTCGCGCTCGCCGCGCACTTCGGCGACGGGGTGCTGCGCGCCGCCGACGTCGCGGGCGGCATCGTCGGCGCCGTCGTGCAGGACCCGGTGTCCGACCGCGTCGTGTGGCAGGAGTACCTGGAGGCCGTCGTCCGCGACCGCCCGGAGTGGCGGGACTTCTACCGGGCCTGCCGGGAGGTGTCTTGAGCCACGTCGAGGTCTACGGGATCCGCCACCACGGGCCCGGCTCGGCGCGGGCGCTGCGCGGCGCCCTGGAGGAGTTCAAGCCGGACGCGGTGCTGATCGAGGGCCCGCCCGAGGCCGACCCGATCGTGGAACTCGCCGGCGACGCGGGGATGGTGCCGCCGGTCGCGCTGCTCGCCTACTCCCCCGCCCCCACCCTTGAATCCGGCTCCGACTCCGGCTCCGGCTCCGGGGAGGGCGACCGCAGGGCCGCGTTCTGGCCGTTCGCCGAGTTCAGCCCGGAGTGGCAGGCGATCCGGTACGGGCTGGCCGCCGGAGTGCCCGTCCGGTTCTGCGACCTGCCGGCGGCGAACCAGCTCGTCCCGGCCGAGGCCCCGGCCGAAGGCGACGCGGACGAGGGGGACGCGGACAAGGGGGACGCGGACGAGCCCGCGGAGGGGATCCGGCTCGACCCGCTCGGCTGGCTGGCGAAGGCCGCCGGCTACGACGACGCCGAACGCTGGTGGGACGACGTGGTCGAGCACCGCGGCGGCGGCCCGTCCCCGTTCCCGGCGATCGCGGAGGCCATGACGGAGCTGCGGACGCAACTAGCGGAGGAGGCCCCCACCGGCCACCGGCTGCGGGAGGAGCAGCGCGAGGCCCACATGCGGCGGACGCTGCGCCGCACCGTCAAGGAGGGCCACGACCGGGTCGCGGTCGTGTGCGGCGCGTGGCACGTGCCGGCCCTGCGCGCCAAGGTCCCGGCGGCCCACGACGACCGGACGCTGCGCGGGCTGCCGAAGACGAAGGTCTCCATGACGTGGGTCCCGTGGACGCACGGCCGGCTCGCCGGGCACTCCGGCTACGGCGCGGGCGTCCGCTCCCCCGGCTGGTACCACCACCTGTTCACGGCCCGGGACCGTCCGATCGAGCGGTGGCTGACGGCCGCCGCCCGCGTCCTGCGCGAAGAGGACCTGCACGTCTCGTCCGCCCACGTGATCGAGGCGGTGCGGCTCGCCGAGGCGCTCGCCGCGCTGCGCGGCCGCCCCCTCGCGGGCCTGGACGAGGTGACCGAGGCGACCCGGGCCGTGCTGTGCGAGGGCGCCGACCTGCCCGTCGAGCTGATCCAGCGGCGCATGGTCGTCGGCGAGCGGCTCGGCGCCGTCCCCGAACGCACCCCCATGGTGCCGCTCCAGCGCGACCTGCGGGCCGAGCAGCGGCGGCTGCGGCTCAAGCCGTCCGCGCTCGGCCGGGAGCACGACCTCGACCTGCGCAAGCCCACCGACCTGGAGCGCAGCCGGCTGCTGCACCGCCTCCGCCTGCTGGACGTCGACTGGGGCGTGCCC
>DASSBO010000288.1:0-3122 GCA_035698655.1 Streptomyces sp. | reverse complement strand
CGCGCAACCCCCGATCAACTCGCCCCCTTCGAGGCCGACCCGCTGTGCACACCGGTCGTCGCCGACCCTGCCTGAGACTCGGTAACCGCGGCGGCGGGGGTGTCGGTGAGGTGCATCGTGGGGGGCGGGCGGCGGAAGCCGCGGGTGAGGACCGTCAGATACCCGATGCCGAGGAGCAGCCAGCCCGCGCCCAGCCAGATCGCCGTGGAGCTCAGCTGCGTGAGCAGGTAGACGTCCACCGCGGCGCCGAGCACGGGACGCACCACGTAGCCGAGGACGGACGGCCGGCGGCCGGTGCCGCGGCGGCTGCGCACGAAGTAGGCGACGACGCAGACGTTGACCATCGCGAAGGCCGTGAACGCGCCGAAGTTGATGAACGAGGTCGCCGTCGCAAGGGTCAGGTTGAGTGCGAGCAGCGCCGCGCCGCCGACGAGCAGCAGGTTGGGCACCGGCGTCCGCAGCCGGGGGTGCAGGCGGCCGAAGAAGCGGCGCGGCAGCACCCCGTCGCGTCCCATGACGTACATCAGCCGGCTGGTGCTCGACTGGATCGCGAGGCCGGAGGCGAAGCCGCCGATCAGGATGACGACGTTGACGACGTCCGCGAAGGCGCCGCCGCCCACCAGGACGGACATGCTGTAGGCGGCGGTCGACTCGTCGTGGAAGTGGCCTCCGGGGTGCACCCACTGCATCACGTAGGCGACCAGGACGAAGACGAGTCCGCCGGTGAGGACCGTCAGCACGATGCCGCGCGGGATGGTGCGGCCGGGTCGCCGGGTCTCCTCACTGAGGGTGCTCACCGCGTCGAAGCCGAGGAAGGAGTACGCGGCGATCGCCGCCGCCGCGGAGACGGTGCCCACGGAGACCGGCGCACTCCACAGGGGATGCGTCACCGGGCTCGCCGGCACGCCGCTCAGGTGGTGCAGGCACATGACGACGAAGACGGCGATGCCGGTGGCCGTCAGCGCCATCAGCACCTTGTTGACCCGGTCGGCGAGGACGGTGCCCACGATGTTGATGCCCGTGGTGACGACGATGTTGACCACCAGCCAGGCCCACACGGGGACAGCCGGGAACTGGGCGTTGAGGTACAGCGACTGGATGAGCCAGGCGACCATCGGCAGGAAGAAGTAGTCCAGCAGGATGGCCCAGCCGACGAGGAAACCGACCCGTGCGTCGAGCATCTCGCGGGCGTAGGTGTACGCCGAGCCGGAGGCCGGCAGGGCGCGCGCCATCCGTCCGTAACTGAGCGCCGTGAGCAGCATCGCGCCGGTCGCCAGCAGGTACGCGGTGGGTGCGGCGCCGTGGCTGGTGGAGGAGATGACGCCGAAGGTGGTCATCACGATGGACGGCGACATGTAGGCGACGCCGAACAGCACGACGGACAGCAGGCCGAGCCGGGCGGTGAGCGCCGGGGCGGGCGTGGACATCAGGGCCTCCGCGGGGTGACGGGCCGCCGCCAGGTGGCCGGCGTGATCCGGCCGCCGTACAGCGGGAGTTCCAGCGCGGGGTCGTCGTCCGTGAACTGCTCCCAGATGCGGTTCAGTCCCGCGGTGCCGTACCGGCGCACCCGGGCGGCCTCCCCCAGGTCGACGACGTCGGTCAGCACGGCCAGCGGGTCGCCGCCCGCCTCGACGCGCACCCGGCCCTCGGGGTCGACGAGCAGGCTGCGCCCGATCCCGTCCGGCGGCGCCGCGTTGACGGAGGCGACGAACACCTGGTTGACGATGGCGTTCGCGCGGGCCAGCCCGAGTTCCTGCGCACGGTCGGCGGTCGGGGTGCGCACGACGTTGAGGATCAGGTCGGCGCCCAGCCACGCCAGGTGCCGGGCGACCTCGGGGAACCAGGCGTCGTAGCACACCGACAGGCCCACGCGGCCGTAGCCCTCCATGTCGAAGACGACGAACTCGTCGCCCGGCGCGGTCGTCTCGTACGGGCGCCACGGAAAGATCTTGCGGTACGCGGCCACCCGGCGGCCGTGCGGCGAGTAGACGACGGCGGTGTTGTGCACGCGGCCGTCCGCCGCCCGCTCGTACACGCTGCCCGGTGCCAGCCAGACGCCCAGGTCGGCGGCCAGCTCGCCGAGCGCCCGGTCCAGCGGGCCGTCCAGGGGCTCGGCGGCGGACGGGTCCGGCTCGTCCTGGCCGCACAGGTGCAGCTCGGGGAAGACGAACAGCCGGACGGCCGGGTAAGTGCGGGTGAGCTTCTCGAGTTCGGCGGCGAAGGACCGCAGGTCGCCCGGGGCGTGCGCGGGTGCCTGCACGAGGGCGAGAGGAAGAGGGCTGGTCATGAGGTGATCGGGAGCCAATCGGGTGAGCGCCGGTTACGTTAAATGAAATTTAGTTAACGAATCCGAAGGGCGTCAATGGTCCCGTGCCGGCCGGGTCCGACCGGGTACGGGGGCACCGGGCGGCGCCCCGGAGCCGTGCGATCATCGGTCCATGCCGCGACGGAAGAACCAGGCCGAGAGGCGTGCCCAGCTGATAGAAGCCGCCGGGCGCGCCGTCCTCGAGCACGGCGCCGGCGGAGCGCGCCTGACCGACATCGCCCAGGAAGCCGGGCTGACGTCGGCGGCGGTCCTCTACTACTACCCCGACGTGCAGGAACTCCTCGGCGCGGTCTACGCACGCGGCACCGAGCAGTACTGCGTGCAGCGGGAGGAGGAGGTGGCGGCCGCCGGGACCGTCGAGGACCGGCTGACGGCCTGCGTGCGCTCCGGCGTCCCGCGGCCCGGCCCGGCAGAGGAGACCAGCCGCCTGCTGTACGAACTGGCGCCGGTCGTCCTGCGCGACGAGGCCGCCGCCGCGCGGAACACCGTCTTCATCCAGCGGCAGGCCGCGATGTACCGGGAGGTGCTGGAAGAAGGCGAGGACACCGGCTGCTTCCGCCTGGCGGCGCCGGCCGCGATGCTCGCGCGCAGCTTCGTGGCGCTGGAGGACGGCTACGGCATGGACGTCCTGACCGGAGCAGCCACCCCCGACCAGGTGCAGGACTGGCTGCTCACGCACGCGCACGTCATGACGGGCCGCGCCGGGTAAAGCCCTGGGTCGCGGATCGCGGGTGGGTCAGTGCGGGATGGTGTCGATCAGTTCTCGGGCGCCCTGGCGCAGCAGCGCGACCAGATC
>DASSBO010000287.1:0-10211 GCA_035698655.1 Streptomyces sp. | reverse complement strand
GGCGCTGCCGACGGCCAAGTGGGGCCGCACCCTGGGCAAGAAGCTGTTCGGCCTGACGGTGGTGGACGTCGAACGCCAGGACCCGCCGCGCTTCGGCGCCTCCCTGCGCCGCTGGCTGGTGCACCGGGTGCTGGGCCTGCTGCCCGCCGGCCTGCCACGGCGGTGCCGCCTGGCCGTACTGCTGCTCGGGGGTCTGCTGCGCGCCGGGCATCTGATGGGGCGCGCCGACGCCGAGGCCGCCCTGCCCCTGCTGGTACGCGGTGGCGCCCTGCTGCCGGAGCGCCTCCGCGTGTGCCTGGGCCTGGGCCTGGGCTTGCGCCTGGGCCTGCGGGTCCGGTGCGCCGCCCTCGGCCCACTGCGGGGTGTGCGGCTGCGCCGCGCCCTGCTGCTCGTGCCACTGCTGCTGCGGCTGCTGGGCCTGCGGCTGCTGCCGGTTCCCCGCGACGCCGCCGCGCGGCAGGCGGATGCCGATCGTGTCGCCGGAGTCCGCCGGGGCGGCGGGAGTCTGCTCGTTCGTGCCCGCGTCCGTGCCCCACGAGACGCGCTGGTCACCTTCACCGCCGAAGCCGGACTGCCGGGAGACGTCCGCCTGCCAGGCGCCGCCCGACTCCGGGCTGTTGCCGTGCAGTCTGCGCGGGTCGTCCCAGCTCGTCGCCTGCTCCTCGCGCGAGGCGACGTCGCCGCGCTGCCGCACCTCGGGCAGCGACCCCTCCTGGTCGCCGCCGACGCCGGCGGCGTCCCGTCCGTCGTCCTCGTCGAGGAAGACGGGCCCCGTCTCCTCCTGCGCGGGCGGCGCCGACTGCTGCGCCGGCCGCTGCGCGGGCACCCCGCCCCGGGAGATGCCGCCGCGCTGGGCCGGCGGCTCCGGCGGCGGCTCGCCCGGCCCCGGCTGGGGCCGGCTGGTGCCGGGCACCCAGGCGGTACCGTCCCAGTACCGGATGTAGCCGGGGATGGACGGATCCGGGTAATAGCCGGGCAGCGGGCTGCCGTTGGCGGATCCTGCGGGTGGGGCACTCATCTGTCCGGGTCCCGTATCTCTCGACCGTCATGCCGGTGTGGCCTGTCCGCTCCCGGCTCGCCCACGCGTCTTCTCGCGGGCGCGCGAGCGGGTGCGCGGAGTCCACATCTACCAGAACGGGCCGGGAGCCTACCCCGGGACCGGGGGTGAAGCTTCCTCGGACGCACGTTTTCCGGGAAAGTTCGGCGAAGACGCGTAAGGATGTCCATCGTGCGCACTCTCCACGGGTGCGGGCCACGCGGCGGCCCGTCCCGAGGCTCAGGCGACGGAAAGGCGGGGGCTCCACCATGCACACCACCGTGGAACGCGAACTCGAGGTCTCCTTGGTGCTCTCACCGGAGCGCAGCACGCCGGTGGCGGCCAGGCTGACATACCGCACCGACGATCCGTTCGCGGTGCACATGGACTTCCATCTGGGGACGTCCAGCACCGTGCACTGGGTCTTCGCACGGGAGTTGCTGACCGAGGGGGTCTTCCGCCCCTGCGGACAGGGCGACGTGCGGGTGTGGCCGTCGCGGGCGGGGGCCCGCACGCTGCTGTGTCTGGCACTGTCGTCGCCGGACGGCGACGTGCTGCTCGAGGCGCCGGCCGGACCGGTCTCGGCGTGGCTGGAGCGGACGATGCGCGTCGTACCGCCCGGCGAGGAGGACGGCGAGTCCGGCCTGGACGCGGCCCTGGCGGCGCTGCTGGCCGCTTCCGCGGACGGCCCGGACGAGTAGGGCGCCCGGCGGAGTCAGAGGCTGTTGTCCAGGCCGGAGGCCTGGCGGACCAGCGGGATCATCCGCAGCGGCACCGGGTTCTCCATGACGATGGCCGTGGAGGCCCGCACGATGCCCTCGAAGCCGACGACCCGGTCGATGACCCGCTGCAGATCCGCGTTGGAGCGGGCGACGAGCCGGCACAGCATGTCGCCGTGCCCGGTCGTGGTGTGCAGCTCCAGCACCTCCGGCACGCTCGCCAGGTGCGCCCGCACGTCCGCGCCCTGGCCCTGTTTGATCTCCAGGGTGGCGAAGGCGGTCACCGGGTAGCCGATGGCGGCCGGGTCGACGTCCGGCCCGAAGCCGCGGAGCACGCCGCCGTCACGCAGCCGGTCCAGCCGGGCCTGCACCGTGCCGCGGGCGACGCCCAGCCGGCGGGACGCCTCGAGCACGCCGATGCGCGGTTCGTCGGCGAGGAGCTGCAGCAGCCGCCCGTCGAGTCGGTCGATGGCCACGAACGCCTCCGTGAGTGTGCTGACCTTCACATCCAAGACACTGGTCACACTGTACAGATCGTCTGCCGTGGAGCACGCACCAATGAGCATTTTGCACAGCCGAACAGCGAACTGTTGCGCACCTTGCGAATCGGCGGGAGCCTGCCGGTATGACTGAGACCACGCACGCAGCCCCCGACACCGCCCGGCAGGCCGACCCCTTCCCGGTCAAGGGGATGGACGCGGTCGTCTTCGCCGTGGGCAACGCCAAGCAGGCCGCGCACTACTACTCCAGCGCGTTCGGCATGAAGCTCGTCGCCTACTCGGGCCCCGAGAACGGCAACCGTGAGACGGCGTCCTACGTCCTGGAGTCCGGCTCGGCCCGCTTCGTCCTCACCTCGGTGATCAAGCCGGCGTCCGAGCACGGCCGCTTCCTCGCCGACCACGTCGCCGCGCACGGCGACGGCGTGATCGACCTGGCCATCGAGGTCCCCGACGCCCGCGCCGCCTACGCCTACGCCGTCGAGCACGGCGCGAGGGGCCTGGACGAGCCGCACGAGGTCAAGGACGAGCACGGCACCGTCGTCCTCGCCGCGATCTCCACCTACGGCAAGACCCGCCACACGCTGGTCGAGCGCTCCGGCTACGACGGCGTGTACCTGCCCGGGTTCGTCGCCTCCGAGCCGATCGTCGCGCCCGTCGAGAAGCGCAACTTCCAGGCGATCGACCACTGCGTCGGCAACGTCGAACTCGGCCACATGGACGAGTGGGTCGAGTTCTACAACAAGGTCATGGGCTTCACCAACATGAAGGAGTTCGTGGGCGACGACATCGCCACCGAGTACTCCGCGCTCATGTCGAAGGTCGTCGCCGACGGCAAGCGCAAGGTGAAGTTCCCGCTGAACGAGCCGGCCGTCGGCAAGAAGAAGTCGCAGATCGACGAGTACCTCGAGTTCTACGGCGGCCCGGGCGTGCAGCACATCGCGCTGGCCACCAACGACATCGTCGCCACCGTCAAGCAGATGCGCGCCGCCGGCGTGGAGTTCCTCAACACCCCGGACTCGTACTACGAGACGCTCGGCGAGTGGGTCGGCGAGACCCGGGTGCCGCTCGACGAGCTGCGCGAGCTGAAGATCCTCGCCGACCGCGACGAGGACGGCTACCTGCTGCAGATCTTCACCAAGCCGGTCCAGGACCGCCCGACCGTCTTCTTCGAGATGATCGAGCGGCACGGGTCGATGGGCTTCGGCAAGGGCAACTTCAAGGCCCTGTTCGAGGCGATCGAGCGCGAGCAGGAGAAGCGCGGCAACCTCTGACGAGGTCCGCACGGACGGGGCTGAACGGGGGCCGGGGGCGGCGGTCGGGGGGCCGCCCCCGGCCCCGCGCTCGTTGCCCGCGTCGCGGGCAGGTGCGAGGGTTTCCACCATGCCCACTCGTGCGCTCGTCGAACACCTGCTGGACGGCCTCCCCGCCGACGCCGTCGTCACCGACCCGGACGTGACGGCCTCCTACGCCCACGACATGGCGCGCTTCTGCGCGGCCGGCAGCCCGGCCGTCGTCGTCCTCCCCCGCACCGTGGAGCAGGTGCAGCACGTGATGCGGACCGCGACGGCCCTGCGGGTGCCCGTCGTCCCGCAGGGCGCCCGCACCGGTCTGTCGGGCGGCGCCAACGCCGTCGACGACTGCGTCGTGCTGTCGCTGACCCGGATGAACGCGATCCTCGCCATCGACCCGGTCGAGCGGACCGCCGTCGTCGAACCCGGTGTCGTCAACGCCGAGTTGTCCCGCGCGGCGGGTGAAGCCGGCCTGTACTACCCGCCGGACCCCTCCAGCTGGGAACAGTGCACGATCGGCGGCAACATCGGCACCGGCGCCGGCGGCCTGTGCTGCGTGAAGTACGGCGTGACGGCCGAGTACGTGCTCGGTCTCGACGTCGTCCTCGCCGACGGGCGGCTGATGTCGACCGGCCGCCGCACCGCCAAGGGCGTCACCGGCTACGACCTGACCCGGCTGATGGTCGGCTCCGAGGGCAGCCTCGGCATCGTGGTGCGCGCCACGCTGGCGCTGCGTCCCAGACCGCCGCAGCAGCTCGCGCTGGCGGCCGAGTTCCCCTCCATGGCCACCGCCGGCGACGCGGTGTGCCGCATCATGGAACGCGGCCACACCCCGGCGCTGCTGGAACTGATGGACCGCGTCACGCTGCACGCCGTCAACGACATGGCGCACATGGGCCTGCCCGAGTCGACGGAGGCGCTGCTGCTGGCCGCCTTCGACACCCCCGACCCGGCGGCGGATCTGGCCGTCGTCGGTGAGCTGTGCGAGGCCGCGGGTGCCACGCAGGTCGTACCGGCCGAGGACGCCGCCGAGTCCGAGATGCTGCTGGCCGCCCGGCGCATGGCGCTCACCGCACTGGAGCGGACCGTCGGCACGACGCTCATCGACGACGTGTGCGTCCCGCGCGCCCGGCTCGCCGCCATGCTGGACGGCGCCGTCGCCATCGGCGAGAAGTACGGCCTGACGGTGGGCGCCTGCGCGCACGCCGGTGACGGCAACACCCACCCGATCGTCGGCTTCGACCCGGACGACCCCGACGAGACGCGGCGCGCCCGCGTCTGTTTCGACGAGATCATGGCGCTCGGCCTCGAACTGGGCGGCACGGTCACCGGGGAGCACGGGGTCGGCGTGCTGAAGAAGGAGTGGATGGCCCGCGAACTCGGCCCGGTCGGCCTGGAGATGCAACGCGCGGTCAAGCAGGTCTTCGACCCGCTGGGCATCCTCAACCCCGGCAAGCTGTTCTGACGGTCACGGGTAGTGCTCGCAGGCCAGGCCGTCCTGGTCGCGGTCCAGCTTGGGCTGGTAGGCGGGGTCGCCCTCGGGAATGTCGTACCGACCGCTCTCATGCGCCTCCGTGCAGTTCTCGAAGGGGCCCGAAGCGGGCGTGCTCGGGGTCGCGCCGCCGACCTCCTGGACGTCCGCCGCGACGATCTCCCCGCCGCGCACCGTGTACGTACCGGTGAACACCTTGACCGAGCCGTCGGTCTGCCGGGCGGACAGGTCCAGGCTGACGGTGTCCCCGGTGACGTCCCCGACGACCACGGTGTCCTGGGCGGTGTCGGAGAAGCCCGAGACGAAGGCGTCGTAGGAGCCGCCGAGGTTCTTGCCGCCGAGGTCCCAGGCACGGCGGTAGTCGTGTGCGTTGATCGCGTCGAAGTACGCCTGCACCACCGCGGCCGGATCCGCCTCCCGGCTGGAGGGCGATGCCGGCGGCGGCCGCGAGGACCGAGGGCTCTCGGGCGTGGCCGTGCCCGGGGAGGCGGGTGCGGTCGTGGTCACCGTGGCCGGCGCGGACGGGCTGCTCCCCGCCCCGGAACCGCCGCAGCCGGTGAGCAAAGTCCCGCTTGCGACGACGGCCGCCGCGGCGAGAACGGGCAACTTCCTGCTCATGAGGTCACCCCCGCAGAGGAAGGTCTCACCTCAGAGTGCACCCGGGAGGGCGGCGGCGCTCGTCGATCTCGGCGGGGCTACGGGCAGTGCGGGACGGAGTCGCCGGTGCGGAGGGCCTTGAGGGACGTGAGGGCGCCGTCCAGGGTCGTGACGGGGATCAGTCGCATGCCGGGGGGCAGTTCGGCCTGCGCGTCGGCGCACTCCGCCTTCGGGACGAGGAAGACGGTGGCGCCGTCCCGGTGCGCGGCCTGCGTCTTGAGCGGGATGCCGCCGACCGGGCCCACGTCGCCGTCGGCGGTGATCGTGCCGGTGCCGGCGATCGTGCGGCCGCCGGTGAGGTCGCCGTTGTCGCCGAGGGTGTCGATGATGCCGAGCGTGAACAGCAGGCCCGCGCTGGGACCGCCCACGTCGGCCAGCCGCAGCTTGACCGTCACGTCGTCGGGCGAGAGGTTCAGCTCGTCCAACGCCGCGGTGACGGCGTGGTTCTGCGACGTGCGCATCTGCTTCCTGCCGTGCCGCTCGATCTCCTTGACGTTGTCGCCCACCGGGTAGACCGCGCTGCGCGGCAGCACCTCGCGGTCGGTCGCGAACCAGCCGTCGACGACGTCGGCGATGTGCACCGACGCCTGCGGCCCGGTCGCCGCGATCGTCACCATGCGGAGTTCGCCCTCGCTGGGCGCGTCCTCGTCGGCGCCCTTGACGGTGATGACCTGCTGCCCCTTGTACGAGCCCAGCACGTTCGCGGTGATGCCCGGCTGGGCGACCGTGAACGGCAGCGGGGCCAGGCAGGCGACGGCCAGCAGCGCGACCAGGGGAAGCGCGCAGAGCGCGAGCGTGCGGCGGCGGGGCCCGGGACGGGGGCCGGGGGAAGGGGACGACGACATGAGGCGAATCTAGTTCACGGCATCGGCCGGCCGGGCACCGGCGGGCCCGGCACCGCAGGGGCGGTCAGCGCAGTGCGTCGGCGACCTCCTGCGCCGCGCGCACCACCCGTTCCCCGATGCGTTCGGGCACCGAGTCGCAGAGCATCACCACGCCGACGCTGCCCTCGATCCCGGTGACGCCGAGCAGCGGCGCCGAGGCGCCGCTGGCGCCGGCCTCCAGCTCGCCGTGCGTGAGCACGTAGCCCGGTCCGCGTTCCTCGTCCGGGTCACGGCCGGCGAGGATGGCCCGGCCGGCCGCGCCGCGGTCCAGCGGGTGCCGGAAACCAGCCCGGTAGGCGACGTGGTAGTCCGTCCAGCTCGGTTCGACGACGGCGACGGCCAGCGCCTCCGAGCCGTCGACGAGGGTCAGGTGGGCGGTCGCGCCCACCTCCTCCGCGAGCGAGCGCAGCGCGGGCAGCGCGGCCTCGCGCACCAGCGGGTGCACCTGACGGCCCAGCCGCAGCACACCGAGCCCGACCCGGGCCCGGCCGCCCAGGTCGCGTCGCACGAGCGCGTGCTGCTCGAGCGTCGCCAGCAGGCGGTAGACGACGGTGCGGTTCACGCCGAGCTTGGTCGACAACTCGGTCACGGTCAGTCCGTGGTCGGTGTCTGCGAGCAGCTTCAGGACGCGCAGTCCTCTGTCGAGCGTCTGAGAGGTCTCCGCGGTCACGACGCCCCCCTTTTCTGAAGGTCCGTGGCGACGGCTGTCCGGTGCGTGCGGGAGCGTCCACGCAGAGAGCCGCCGGCCGAAGTGGCACTGGTCGATACGTGCATGCGTCACCGGCTGCGCTCCGAGGCGACGCTGCCACGGGGCGTGTATGACCGAAACCTAGCCACGGAACACCGCTGACCGGAAGACTCCGTCCAGAATCCGGTCACCACTGCCCGGCATTACCCCGCTATGTCTCCCGCTGCGTGCCGCCCGGCATCAGCGCATGCGCGTCGCCCACTCGCGGACCTTGGCGATGCGGGCGGTGAGCTGGTTCGCGGTCGCCTCCGCCGTCGGAGGGCCGCCGCACACGCGGCGGAGCTCGTTGTGCACGACCCCGTGCGGCTTGCCGCTCTGGTGGACGTACGCGCCCACCAGCGAGTTGAGCTGCTTGCGCAGCTCCATCAGCTCCTTGTGCGTGACCACCGGCCGCCGCTCGGCGGGCAGTTCGATCAAGTCGGCCTCGGAGTCCGGCTTCTTCCGGCTGTGCGCGATCTGCCGCGCCTGCCGTTTCTGCAGCAGCAACTGCACCTGGTCCGGCTCCAGCAGCCCCGGGATGCCCAGGTAGTCCTGCTCCTCCTCGCTGCCCGGGTGGGCCTGCATGCCGAACTCGGCGCCGTCGTACATCACCCGGTCGAAGACGGCGTCGGACTCGAGCGCCTCGAAGGGCAGCTGGTCCTGTTCGCCGGTGTCCTCGTCCTGCTCGCGTTCGGCCTCCTTGAGCAGGTCGGCCTCCTCCGCGTACGGGTCGTCCTCGCCGCCCTTCTTCGGCTTGTCGAGGACGTGGTCGCGCTCGACCTCCATCTCGTTGGCGAAGCCGAGCAGCATGGGGATCGTGGGGAGGAAGACGGACGCGGTCTCGCCGCGCCGCCGGGAGCGCACGAAGCGGCCGACGGCCTGGGCGAAGAACAGCGGCGTGGAGATCGTCGTCGCGTAGACGCCGACCGCGAGCCGCGGCACGTCGACGCCCTCGGAGACCATCCGCACGGCGACCATCCAGCGGTCGTCGGAGTGCCGGAAGTCCTCGATGCGCTGCGAGGCGCCGCTGTCGTCGGACAGCACGACGGTCGCCTTGTGCCCGGTGATCTCCCGGATCTGCTTCGCGTACGCCCGCGCGGAGTCCTGGTCGGAGGCGATGACGAGGCCGCCGGCGTCGGGGATCGCCTTGCGCACCTCACCGAGCCGCTGGTCGGCGGCGCGCAGCACGGCGGGCATCCACTCGCCGCGCGGGTCCAGCGCGGTGCGCCAGGCCTGCGAGACGGCGTCCTTCGTCATCGGTTCGCCGAGCCGCGCGGCGATCTCGTCGCCGGCCTTGGTGCGCCAGCGCATGTTGCCGCTGTAGGACAGGAAGATGACGGGCCGCACGACGCCGTCGCCCAGCGCGCTGCCGTAGCCGTAGGTGTAGTCGGCCACGGAACGCCGGATGCCCTCGGCGTCCTCCGCGTAGTCGACGAACGGGATGGGGTTGGTGTCGGAGCGGAACGGCGTGCCGGTCAGGGCGAGCCGCCGGGTGGCCGGCTCGAACGCCTCCTGGCAGGCCTCCCCCCAGGACCGGCTGTCGCCGGCGTGGTGGATCTCGTCGAGGATGACGAGCGTCTTGCGCTGCTCGACGCGGTTGCGGTGCAGCATCGGGCGGACCCCGACGCCGGCGTAGGTGACGGCGACGCCGTGGTACTCACGGCCGAGCGGCCCGGCGCTGTACTCGGGGTCGAGCTTGATCCCTATCCGGGCGGCCGCCTCGGCCCACTGCTTCTTCAGGTGCTCGGTGGGCGCCACGACGGTGACCTGCTGCACGACGTGGTGGTGCAGCAGCCAGGAGGCGAGGGTGAGCGCGAAGGTGGTCTTGCCGGCCCCCGGCGTCGCCACGGCGAGGAAGTCACGCGGCTGCTGCTGCAGGTACGCGTCCATGGCCCCCTGCTGCCAGGCGCGCAGCTTGCCGGCCGTTCCCCAGGGCGCGCGGCCGGGGAAGGCCGGGGAGAGGTGGTGGCTGGAGGTGGCGGTGGTACTCACGGTCTCCGTGGGGGTCGGGTGACGGGCGCGCCCGCCAGCCTATCGTCGCGCCCACGGCATGGTGGCCTAGGTCGTCAGGAGCACGCCGCCGTAGGCGACGCCGGCGATGACGATCCACGAGCACAGGCCGAGCGCCGCGACGCGCAGGCCCGTGCGGGCCAGCGACGGGAGGTGGACGGCACTGCCCAGACCGAACAGGGCGGCGGCGAGCAGCAGCTCCTTCACGCTGCCGGCTGCGTCCAGGACCGTTCCGGACAGCAGGCCCGTGGTGCGGAGGGCGACCATCGCGAGGAAGCCGAGGACGAACAGCGGCACCAGCGGCGGCCGTTTGCCGTGCGTCCCCTCCAGGTCAGCGGCGGCGCGGCGCCGGCCGTGGACCGCGAGCACGACGCCCGCGACGAGCGGCGCCAGCAGCAGTACCCGCATGAGTTTGACCAGCACCGCCTGGGTGAGCGCCGCTCCCCCGGCGGTCTGCGCGGTGGCGACCACCTGCCCCACGTCGTGCACCGAGGCGCCGACCCAGCGTCCGAACTGGGCGTCGCCCAGGCCCAGCGGCCCGTGCAGCAGCGGCAGCACGGCGATGGCCAGCGTCCCGCACAGGGTCACCAGGGCGACGGAGGTGGCCACGTCCCGCTCGTCGCTGTCCCGCACCTCGCTGACGGCGCCGATCGCGGAGGCGCCGCAGATCGAGTAGCCGGTCGCGATGAGCAGCGGCTGGTCGCCGCGCACCTGCCCGGCGTGCGGCCGTTCGTGGTGGGCGCCGGGCGGCCCGGGCTGAGCTTCGCCGGCAAGCGGCTGATGCGGGCCGGCATCGTGCTGCTGGGCCTGAAGCTGGGCCTGAGCGACATCCTCGGGCTGGGCTGGGAGACGGTCGCGATGGTCCTCGCCGTCGTCACGGCGACGTTCTTCGGCACC
>DASSBO010000286.1:0-13296 GCA_035698655.1 Streptomyces sp. | reverse complement strand
CACCAGGACGGACGGTCCTCGTTCGGCAGCAGGATCCACAGCGCCAGGTAGAGCAGGATCTGCGGCCCCGGAAGCAGGCAGGAGATGACGAAGATCGCGCGGACGACCGTCGGCGTGGTGCCGAACCGGCGTGCCAGTCCGGCGCACACACCGCCGATCATCCGGCCGTCACGGGGGCGGGCGAGTGCGGTCATGGCGATGACTCCTTCGGTCCGGTTTCGGGCTTTCGACCTGTGTCCCAAAGTAGGCGCGCCCCCGGCCGCCGGGCGTCGGACTACGGGGCGATGCCGACCCTGGTACTTCTCCGGGTACCCGGCTCCGCCTTCTCCTCCCCCGGAGCCTGCGATCCCCTCAGGGACACCCGCAGCCGGGCGCGCAGCGGCGGGTACAGCAGGAGGTGCGCCAGCGTGCAGCCCGCGGCGTTGAGCAGCACCGTGTCGACGTCGATCACGTGGCCCGGTATGCCGGACTGTGCCAGGGCCAGCGCGCACGCCAGCAGCACGCCGGCCGGCACGGTCCGCAGCGCGGTGCGCGGCAGCGGCCGGTGCAGCCGCCCGGCGGCCAGCGGCAGCAGCACCCCGAGCGGCGCGAGCAGCAGCAGCCCGCCGCCGATGCCCGTCAGCGCCGTGACCGGCCCGTCGGCCAGTTCGGCGCGGATCGTCGCGAAGGGTTCGAAGTTGGGCGGCGGCACCCAGGGGACCGAGCGGGGACGCAGCGTCAGCCAGCCGACGAACGCGCAGTACGCGGCCAGCAGGAGGACACCTGCGGCGCGTACGCGGGAAGCGGAGAAGCCGCCGCTGTGGCCATGATGCTGCACGCCGGGGAGGACGCACCGTCCCTCGCCACCGGTTCCCGGCCGGCCCTCAGGCAGGGGCGCCGGCGGTCGGGGTGGGGTCCGGGTCGGCGCGCAGCGCGGCGGTGCAGCTGTAGCGGCGCGGCCCGACGGTGCCGCCGGGCGGCCCGGCGAGCACCACGGTGTCGTCCTGCGCGGCGGCGGCCGGCGTGCCGGCGAAGGTGCACACCAGCTGGGCGAGGGCGAAGGGCGGCAGCCGGCCGGGCGGCGTGCTCAGCCGCAGGGTGCCGACGGGGTCGTCCGCCGCGCTCCCGCGGACGCGCAGCCCGTGCGGCACGGCGGTGGTGAACCCGGCCTCGTCCTCGGCCGGCTCCGGTTCGGCCCGCAGCTGCCCGAGCAGGACGCGGGCGGCGGACAGGTGTCCTGTGGGCAGCCGCCCGGTGCGGGTGACCGCCGCGACCCGGGTGTCGCACACCAGGTAGACGCGGAACGTGCCTGCACCGCTCGGTGTCCGGGTGGTCCGCCCGGCGTTCTCCGGCAGGTCGCAGGCCACCCGCGACGGCGCGGCGCCCGCGTCGACCGGTACGGAGGTGGGGCGGATCCCGCACCCGGCCAGCACGGCCCCCAGCAGGGCGACGGCCGGCACGGCGCGTGCCGCGGAGCGGGCGGCGGCTCCCCGACGCTTCATCGTGTCTCCTCCCCGTCCTCGTCGGCCAGGTCCCGTGCGTCCCGGGGCAGCCGCAGCGTGAACACCGCGCCGCCGTCCGCGCCGTTGGCCGCCGTGATGTCACCGCCGTGGATGTGTGCGTTGGCCAGGGCGATCGACAGCCCCAGCCCGCTGCCCTCCGAGCGCGGCCGGGACGCGCTCGCCTTGTAGAAGCGGTCGAAGACGTGCGGCAGCACGTCCTCGGGGATGCCGGGCCCGTTGTCGGCGACCTCGACCAGCAGCCGGTCGTTCTCCGTCCGCACCGACACCCGCACCGGCGAGCCGCCGTGCTTGAGGGCGTTGCCGATCAGGTTGGCCAGGATCACGTCCAGCCGTCGCGGATCGAGCCGGACCATGATGCCGCGCTCCGCGTCCAGTTGCACGGCGTCCAGCCAGGCCCGCGCGTCGATGCAGGCCGTGATCTGGTCGGCCACGTCCACGTCGTCCAGCACCAGCCGCGCCGTGCCCGCGTCGAAGCGGGTCACCTCCATCAGGTTCTCGACCAGGTCGCCGAGCCGCCGCGTCTCGCTGACGACGAGCCCGACCGCCGGGGCGATCATCGGGTCGAGGTTGTCCTGCTCCTCCTCCAGCACCTCCGTGACGGCCGAGATGGCCGTGAGCGGCGTGCGCAGCTCGTGCGACATGTCGGCGACGAACCGCCGGGAGGACGCCTCCCGGGCGCTGAGCTCCGCGACCCGCTCCTCGAGGGAGGCGGCCGTGTGGTTGAACGTGCGGGAGAGCTGCGCGAGTTCGTCGGTCCCGGAGACCTTCAGCCGGGTGTCCAGCTTCCCCTCGCCCAGCCGCCGCGCGGCGTCGCCCAGCCGCCGCACCGGCCGCAGCACGGTGGTGGCGGCTGCCTGCGCCAGCAGCATCGCGCCGATCAGCGCAAGGCCCGTGGCGATGCCCAGCGACCAGGCCAGCGAACTGAGGTCGTCCCGCTCGGGCACCAGGGACTTGAGCATGTAGCCGGTCGGGGCCGGCCGGGCGCCGATGAGCCGGGCGCCGCCCACCAGGTAGGGGTCGCCGTGCTTGACGATCCGCTGCCAGTACAGGTGGTACGGGTAGGGGTTGTCCTCGTCGACCTCGCGCCGCCGGCCCACGATGTCGCGCAGCGAGTCCGGCACGTCGGCCAGGGTGAACTCGGGGCGGCTGGAGGCCACCGTGCACAGCCGCCCGTCGGCGGTGCGGGCCCGCAGCACCACCTCGTAGCCCTGCGTGGAACCGGCCATGGCACGGGCGGCGTCGCGCAGTTGCGCGCAGTCGAAGTCCTCGGGCAACTGCCCGACGTCGTCCTCCATCGCCTTGCGGAAGTCGTTCAGCGCGGCGTTCTGCGCACGGGTCAGCACCGCGTCCCGGTTCAGCCAGTACGCGATGCCGGAGGCCGCGCAGGCGGCGGTGAGCGCCACCAGCGCGAAGACGACGACGAGCCGCAGCCGCAGCGTCGGCAGCATCCCGGCCAGCCACCCCCGGACACGGGCGGCCGCCTTCCTCATGCCGGCGCGTCCAGCCGGTAACCCACTCCGCGCACCGTCCGGATCAGGGTCGGGGACGAGGGCACGTCCTCGACCTTGGCGCGCAGTCGCTGCACGCAGGCGTCGACCAGCCGCGAGTCGCCGAGGTAGTCGTGCTCCCACACCAGCCGCAGCAACTGCTGCCGGGACAGCGCCTGCCCGGGCCGCCGGCTCAGTTCCAGCAGCAGCCGCAACTCGGTCGGCGTCAGCTGCAGGTCCTCGCCGTCCTTCGTCACGGTCATCGCCGCCCGGTCGATGACCAGGTTGCCGAACGTCGCCGCGTCGTTCGCCTCGCGCTCGCCGCGCCGCATCACGGCACGGATGCGGGCGTCCAGCACCCGGCCCTGCACGGGCTTGACCACGTAGTCGTCCGCGCCGGACTCCAGGCCCACGACCACGTCGATGTCGTCACTGCGCGCGGTCAGCAGGATGATCGGCAGCTGGTCGGTCCGGCGTATCCGGCGGCACACCTCGAAGCCGTCGATCCCGGGCAGCATCACGTCCAGCACGATCAGGTCCGGCCGCTGCTCGCGCAGCAGTTTCAGACCGTCCTCACCGGACGCCGCGGTCACCACGCGGTGTCCCTGGCGGGTCAGGCTCATCTCCAGAGCCGTGCGTACCGCGTCGTCGTCCTCGATCAGCAACAGGAATGGCACGTGCGCCATTCTGTCCCATGAGACGGCCGGAGTTCGACCGTGCGTCCCGGACCGCCCACACCGAGTGCGTGACCTGGGCGGGCGCATCCGCTGTGACAAGGCTGTGACAGTCGGGGGACTCGGTGATGAAACTGGCCCGGCAGTGTGTTCATCACAGGTCAGCGACCGGTAAGGCTCCGAGGGAGGGCACGGGATGAACACCCCGCACGGCAGCACCGACGGCACGGTGCTTCACACGCGCCTGCACACCCCGGCGGTTCCCGGACCCCGCGTCGCGGAACGGTCCGGTGCACTGAGCGGACGGGCGTGCACGGCGGCACGGCGGCGCCCGCCGCACATCACGCCCGTGGAGACGGCGGCTTCCGCGTCGCCCGCCGCGACCGACGCCTCCGCGTCCTCCGAAGCGGAGTTCACGGCCTACGTGCAGGAGCGCCGCTCCTCCCTCTACGCCACCGCCTACCACCTGACCGGCGACCGGTACGAGGCCGAGGACCTGCTGCAGAACGCGCTGTTCTCCACCTACCGGGCATGGGACCGCATCGCCGACAAGGGCGCCCTGGGCGGCTACCTGCGCCGCACCATGACCAACCTGCACATCAGCGCCTGGCGCCGCCGGAAGCTGAACGAGTACCCCACCGAGGAGCTGCCCGAGCCGGCTGCCCCGGATCACGACGAGATGCGCGGCACGGAGCTGCGCGCCGTCCTGTGGCAGGCACTCGCGCGGCTGCCGGAACTGCAGCGCACGATGCTCGTCCTGCGCTACTACGAGGGCCGCACCGACCCCGAGATCGCGGACATCCTCGACATCAGCGTCGGCACGGTCAAGAGCAGCATCTGGCGCTCGCTGCGCCGGCTGCGCGACGACGACGTGCTCAGCTTCGGCCGCGACCGCGAGGACAGCTTCGGGGAACTCGTCGCCTGACGGCGGCGCACGACGGGGCCCGTGGGGGTGCGGGCCCGGGGGGAACGGGGGAGACGGGGGACGCGGACGGGCCCGGCCACGGGGAGGTGGCCGGGCCCGTCGGCGTCGGCCCGCGTCAGCGGGCGGGGACCGTGACGGCGTCCCGTGCGCGCAGCCGGGCGAGGCGGTCCATCGCCTCGTCGCGGGCGCAGGGATGGGCGCCCAGCGCGCGGTGCCGCTCGACGACGTCGGCCTCGGCCCGCATCAGCGTCCAGCCGCGGCGCACCAGGAACGGCACCGACTTGCGGCCTTCCCGCAGGTCGCGCAGCAGCCGGCGGCGGAACGTGGTGGACGGGCGGCCGCGCAGGCAGATCGCGTCGGCCAGCAGTCCCGTCTCGCGGCAGCGTGCCGCGATGTCCGCGGCGAAGATGCCCTCGGCGACGAACAGCGGCGCGCCGTCGAGCGTGAGGGTGTCGCTGCCGACGCGGGAGCTGGAGGCGATGTCGTAGACCGGCGTGGCGGCGTGCCCCGTCTCGCACAGGGACCGTACGGCGGCGAGCGCGGCGTCCGCGTCCCAGGAGCCGGGCGCGTCCCAGTCGGTCGCGCCGCCGGGCAGCAGGGGCAGCGACGGGTCGCCGGCCTCCTTGTAGAAGTCGTCGAGCCGCAGCACGGGCAGGCCGCTGCGGGCCGCGAGCCGTGACTTCCCCGAACCGGACGGACCGGTCAGCAGGACGACGCGGGCAGGGGGTATGCCGGAGGCGGGGCTGGAGGTCGTCACGGGAGACCATTCTCCCGCATCGCGGGGGCGGTTCGCCCAGACCTTTGCGTGAGGTTTCCCGCTTCCGCCGTGCCGGCGCCGTGTCCGGCACGGCGGAAGCGGGCGGGCGTCACACGCCCATGGGGTGCCAGACCGTCTTGGTCTCCAGGAAGGTGAGCATGCGCTCCGTGCCCGGGTCGGCGGTCCAGTCGGCGCGGCCGTGCGCCGGGCGCAGCACGCGCTTGAGGTTCTCGGCCGCCTCGGCCTCGAGCTCCTTCGCCAGTTCGGGGTCGTCGGACGCGCCGGCCAGGTCGAGGGCGTTGACGTCCTGGTGGCCGGCCAGCGGCAGGCCGATCTCCCGGGCGCGCCCGGAGAGGATGTTGGCGACGCCGCCGGGCAGGTCGGAGGTCGCCAGCACCTCGGAGAGCGACAGGGCGGGCAGCGGACGGCGTTCGGAGGTCACCAGGACCGCCGTGTTGCCGGTGACGATCACCGGGGCGAGCACCGAGACCAGGCCCAGGAAGGACGACTCCTGCGGCGCCAGCACCGCGACGACGCCGGTGGGTTCGGGGGTGGACAGGTTGAAGTACGGTCCGGCCACCGGGTTGGCGCCGCCGGCGACCTGGGCGATCTTGTCGGACCAGCCCGCGTACCAGACCCAGCGGTCCACGGCGGCGTCCACCTGTGCGTGCGCCTTCGCCTTCGACAGGCCCTCGCCCGCGGCGATCTCGGCGGCGAACTGTTCACGCCGCCCTTCGAGCATCTCGGCGATCCGGTACAGGATCTGGCCGCGGTTGTAGGCCGTCGCGCCGGACCAGCCGGCGAACGCCTTGCGGGCGGCGGCGACCGCGTCGCGGGCGTCCTTGCGGGACGCCCGGGGCGGGTTGGCCAGCCAGTTGCCCTTGGAGTCGGTCACCTCGTACACCCGTCCGCTCTCCGAGCGGGGGAACTTCCCGCCCACGAAGAGCTTGTACGTCTTCAGGACGCTCAGTCGTGCGGCCGCGTCAGACATCGAGGTACGCCTCCAGACCGTGACGGCCGCCCTCGCGGCCGAAGCCCGACTCCTTGTAGCCGCCGAAGGGCGAGGTCGGGTCGAACTTGTTGAACGTGTTGGCCCACACGACGCCCGCCCGCAGCCGGTTCGCCATCGCCAGGATCCGCGAGCCCTTCTCCGTCCAGATGCCGGCGGACAGCCCGTACGGGGTGTTGTTGGCCTTCGCCACGGCCTCGTCCGGGGTGCGGAAGGTCAGCACGGACAGCAACGGGCCGAAGATCTCCTCGCGCGCGATGCGGTGCGCCTGGGAGACGCCGGTGAAGACGGTCGGCGCGAACCAGTAGCCGGAGGAGGGCAGTTCGCACTCCGGAGACCAGCGCTCGGCGCCCTCGGCCTCGCCGGACTCGGTGAGTTCGGTGATCCGGGCCAGCTGCTCGGCGGAGTTGATGGCGCCGATGTCGGTGTTCTTGTCCAGCGGGTCGCCGACGCGCAGCGTGGCCAGCCGGCGCTTGAGCGAGGCCAGCAGCTCGTCGGCCACCGACTCCTGCACCAGCAGCCGGGAGCCGGCGCAGCACACCTGGCCCTGGTTGAAGTAGATGCCGCCGACGATGCCCTCGACGGCCTGGTCGATCGGCGCGTCGTCGAAGACGATGTTGGCGCCCTTGCCACCCAGTTCCAGGGTGAGCTTCTTGCGGGTGCCGGCCACCGTGCGGGCGATCTGCCGGCCGACGGCCGTCGAGCCGGTGAAGGCGACCTTGTTGACGTCCTCGTGTCCGACCAGGGCGGCGCCGGTGGAGCCGTCGCCGGTCAGGATGTTGACCACGCCCCTGGGCAGGCCGGCCTGGCGGCAGATGTCGGCGAAGAACAGCGCGGAGAGCGGTGTCGTCTCGGCCGGCTTGAGGACGACGGTGTTGCCGGTGGCCAGCGCCGGGGCGATCTTCCACGCGAGCATCAGCAGCGGGAAGTTCCACGGGATGACCTGGCCGGCCACGCCCAGCGGCTTCGGGTCCGGCCCGAAGCCCGCATGCTGCAGCTTGTCGGCCCAGCCGGCGTAGTAGAAGAAGTGCGCGGCGACCAGCGGCAGGTCGGCGTCCCGGGTCTCGCGGATCGGCTTGCCGTTGTCCAGCGACTCCAGGACGGCCAGTTCGCGGGAGCGCTCCTGCAGGATGCGCGCGATGCGGAAGAGGTACTTGGCGCGCTCGCTGCCGGGCAGCGCCGACCAGGAGGTGAACGCCTTGCGCGCTGCCTTCACCGCCGCGTCGACGTCCTCCGCGCTCGCCTGCGCGACCTCGGAGAGCACCTCCTCGGAGGACGGCGAGACGGTCTTGAAGACCTTGCCGTCGCTCGCCTAGCGGAACTCGCCGTCGACGAACAGTCCGTAGCTGGGGGCGATGTCGACGATCGCCCGGGACTCCGGCGCGGGTGCGTACTCGAACAGGCTCATCAGGATCAGTCCACCGTCACGTAGTCGGGACCGGAGTAACGGCCGGTGCTCAGCTTCTGCCGCTGCATCAGCAGGTCGTTGAGGAGGCTCGAGGCGCCGAAGCGGAACCACCGCGGGCTCAGCCAGTCCTCGCCGAGGGTCTCGTTGACCATCACCAGGTACTTGATCGCGTCCTTGGAGGTGCGGATGCCGCCGGCCGGCTTCACCCCGACCTGGGTGCCGGTCGCGGCGCGGAAGTCGCGCACGGCCTCCAGCATGAGCAGCGTGTTCGGCGGGGTCGCGTTGACCGCGACCTTGCCGGTCGAGGTCTTGATGAAGTCCGCGCCCGCGAGCATCGCCAGCCAGGACGCGCGGCGGATGTTGTCGTACGTCGCCAGTTCGCCGTTCTCGAAGATCACCTTCAGGTGGGCGTCCTCACCCTCGGGGCGGGCACAGGCCTCCTTCACGGCGCGGATCGTCTCGAAGACCTCCAGGTACCGGCCGGCCAGGAACGCGCCGCGGTCGATGACCATGTCGATCTCGTCGGCGCCCGCCGCCACCGCCTCCCGGGTGTCGGCGAGCTTCACCGACAGCCCGGCGCGGCCGGACGGGAAGGCCGTCGCCACCGAGGCCACGTGGATCGCGGAACCGCCCAGCGCCTCCTTCGCGGTGGCGACCATGTCCGGGTAGACGCAGATCGCGGCCACCTGCGGGGTGCTGCGGTCGGCCGGGTCCGGCTGCAGACCCTTGGCGCACAGCGACCGCACCTTGCCGGGCGTGTCCGCGCCCTCGAGGGTGGTCAGGTCGATCATCGAGACGGCCAGGTCGATGGCGAAGGCCTTGGCGGTCGTCTTGATCGAGCGGGTGCCGAGTGCGGCGGCCCGGGCCTCCAGCCCGACCGCGTCGACGCCGGGCAGCCCGTGCAGGTATCGGCGCAGGGCGGCATCGGACGACGTGACTGCCGTCACGTCCGCCACGGCCGCCGGCGCGGTAACGGTAGGCGCAGAAAGCATGCTCACAAGACGAGCATATCTACACGCGTAGCGTCCTCTGTAGTGCGCCACCGCCGATCGATGCCGGACCGCAATGTCCGCAGTGCGGACGGTCCGGCAGAATCTCACCCATGACGAGCGAGCACCCCGACCACCAGCCGCCGAAGTACGCCGACCGCCGCTACCGGTCCGCTGCAGCGATCGCCGCCGGGGTGGTCCTCCTGGTGGTCGTCGCATGGCTGGGCATCGACGCGATCGTCCGCGGCACCGGGCGCGTCCCGTTCATCTCGGTCGCCGGGCTGGTCTTCGCCGTCCCGCTGATCGTCGCGTTCACGCTCCGCCCGGCCGTCTTCGCGGGCGACGAGCGGCTGCGCGTGCGCAACCCGTTCCGGAAGATCACCATCACCTGGCCCGCGGTGGAGACGCTGCGCGCCGGCTATTCCAACGAGGTCATCGCGGACGGCAGGAAGTTCCAGCTGTGGTCCATCCCGGTCTCGATGCGGTCCCGCAAGAACGCGCAGCGGCACAACCAGCGGGTGCGCGCCGGGTTGCCGCCGAGCCGCGGGGTCTTCGGCATCGGCCCGCGGGGCCCGGTGACGGACGCGGACATGGCCGAGCGCCGCTCGGAGTCCGACAAGGCGATCGACGAACTGCGGGAGCTGGCGCAGCGGCACGGCGGCGGCGAGGCGCACGGCACGACGGGTGGGACGGGTGAGGTGACCGTCCGCTGGGCCTACGAGATCCTGGCCCCGGCGCTGGTCGGCGGGGTCGCCCTGATCGTGCTGTACGTCACCGGCTGACGCCGCCGGCGGCCGGCGTCAGATGCCGGCCGCCTCGGCGATGTCGGCGCGCAGCGCGTCGAGGATGCGGCGCGCCTCGTCGCGTGCCTGCGGCAGCGCGGCCGCGTCCGGGACCGGCACCACGGCCTCCAGGTAGCACTTCAGCTTCGGCTCCGTGCCGCTGGGCCGCACCACGACGCGGGCCGCGTCGCCGTCCAGCCGGTAGCGGAGTCCGTCCGTCGGCGGCAGCGTCCCGCTGCCCTTGCGCAGGTCCTCCGCCGAGCTGACGGGCAGCCCGGCCAGCCGCTCCGGCGGCCGGGAGCGCAGCCGTTCCATGGCCTGGTCGATCAGTTCGAGGTCGGCGACCCGCACGGACAGCTGGTCCGTGGCGTGCACGCCGTGTTCGAGCGCGAGGTCGTCCAGCAGGTCGGTCAGGCCGCGGCCGGCCTGCTTCAGTCCGGCGGTCAGCTCGGCGATCAGCAGCGCCGCGGTGATGCCGTCCTTGTCGCGCACGCCCGAGGGATCGACGCAGTAGCCGAGCGCCTCCTCGTAGCCGTAGCGCAGGCCGTCCACCCGCGAGAGCCACTTGAAGCCGGTCAGCGTCTCCTCGTACCGCAGGTCCGCGGCCTCGGCGATGCGGCCGAGGAGCGACGAGGAGACGATCGTCGTCGCGAACGCGCCTCGGACCCGCTTGCGCACCAGGTGGGCGGCCAGCAGGGCGCCGACCTCGTCGCCGCGCAGCATGCGCCAGCCGGACTCGGCCTGCGCGTCGGGGACGGCGACGGCGCAGCGGTCGGCGTCCGGGTCGTTGGCGATGACCACGTCCGGGCCGGCCTTGCGGGCGGTGGCGAACGCCAGGTCCATCGCGCCGGGCTCTTCGGGGTTGGGGAACGCCACCGTCGGGAAGTCCGGGTCGGGCTCGGCCTGCTCGGCCACGGGGACCGGTGCCGGGAACCCGGCCCGCACGAACGCGTCGTGCAGGGTGCGGGCGCCGACGCCGTGCATCGCCGTGTACACCACACGGACGTCACGCGGGCCGCCGGCGGTGAGGACGGCGCCGGAGCGGGCCAGGTAGGCGTCGACGATCTCCTCGCCGAGCGCGTCCCAGCCCTCCTGCGGGCGTGGGACGTCGGCCAGCGGACCGAGGGCGGCGATGCGGCCGGCGATGTCGGTGTCGGCGGGCGGCACGATCTGCGAGCCGTCGCCCAGGTAGACCTTGTAGCCGTTGTCGCGCGGCGGGTTGTGGCTGGCGGTGACCTCGACGCCGGCGACGGCACCCAGCTGCCGGATGGCGAAGGCCAGCACGGGCGTGGGCAGCGGCCGCGGCAGCAGCGCGGCGCGCAGGCCCGCGCCGACCATGACGGCTGCCGTGTCGCGGGCGAAGTCGGCGCTCTTGTGCCGGGCGTCGTAACCGATCACCACGAGGCCGGGCTCGTCGCCGTCGTCGCCCGCGCGACCGGACGTCAGGTAGCCGGCCAGCCCGGCCGCCGCCCGGATGACCACGGCGCGGTTCATCCGCATCGGGCCGGCGCCCAGCTCACCGCGCAGGCCGGCGGTGCCGAACTGCAGCATGCCGGAGAAGCGGGCGGCCAGTTCCGCCTCGCCGCCCGACTCGAGCAGCGCGGCGAGTTCCGCACGCGTCTGCGGGTCGGGGTCCTCGTCCAGCCACCTGCGGGCCCGCTCGATGACGTCGTTCTGCACGGTTCCTGCCTCTCAGATCCGGCCGAGTACCTGCGCGAGCAGGCCGCCCATCCGGGACGCCGCGTCGCGGCCGGCCTGGAGGACCTCCTCGTGGTTGAGCGGTTCGCCCGTCATGCCGGCCGCCAGGTTCGTCACGAGCGAGATGCCGAGCACCTCGGCGCCGGCCTCGCGGGCCGCGATGGCCTCCAGGACGGTCGACATGCCGACCAGGTCCGCGCCGAGCACGCGGACCATGTTGATCTCCGCAGGCGTCTCGTAGTGCGGGCCGGGGAACTGGGCGTACACGCCCTCCTCGAGCGTCGGGTCGACCTCCTGGCACAGCGCGCGCAGCCGCGGCGAGTACAGGTCGGTCAGGTCGACGAAGTTCGCGCCGGCGATGGGGGAGGCGGCGGTGAGGTTCAGGTGGTCGCTGATGAGCACCGGCTGGCCGGGCCGCATCCCCTGGCGGAGGCCGCCGCAGCCGTTGGTCAGCACGACGGTCTTGCAGCCCGCCGCCACCGCGGTGCGCACGCCGTGTGCGACGGCCGCGACGCCGTGGCCCTCGTAGTAGTGGGTGCGGCCCAGGAAGACCAGGGCCCGCTTGTCGCCGAGGGCGTAGGAACGCACCTTGCCGGCGTGTCCGGCGACGGCGGGGGCCGGGAAGCCGGGCAGGTCGGTGACCGGGAACTCGTGTTCGGCCACGCCGAGCGCGTCGGCTGCGGGCACCCAGCCGGAGCCCATGACCAGGGCGACGTCGTGGCTGTCCGCGCCGGTGAGTGCGCGCAGCCGGTCGGCGGCGGCCGCTGCGGTGCGGTGCGGGGTCTCGTCGGCGATGTCCGAAGTGGCTGATGCGTTCACGCGACGAGGGTAGCCTGCCCGGGCCTACGCGCGTAGACGGGGCGCCGGTTTCCGTGCGGAACCCCAGGTGGACGGCCGGCTCAGCAGGGGCGCTTGCGCAGCTCCATCACGTAGTCGTGCGGCGCGCCGCACGACTCGGCCGCGTCGGCGATCTCCCCGAGGTAGCGGGCCGAGGGCAGCCCGCCCTCGTAGCCGTTGAGCACGTAGCCCCAGGCGGCCTCGGCGCCGTCGAGGGTGTGAGCCCGCACCCGCATGCGCCGGTAGATCTGCATGCCGACGCCCTCCCAGCGGTCCATCGACTCCTCGTCCATCGGGGCGATGTCGTAGAGCGCGACGAAGACCTGGGAGCCGGGTTCCTCGACGATCGTGGCCAGCGCGCCCTCCCAGCCCATGTGCTCGCCGCCGAAGGTCAGCCGCCAGCCGTCGAGCCAGCCGGTGCTGCGCAGCGGGGAGTGCGGTGCGCGGCGCGCCATCAGCCGCGCGTCGAGGTTGCCGGCGTACGCGGCGTAGAGCGACATGCATCGAGGGTAAGTCAGCCGCCCGCGAGCTTCAGGGCGCGCCGCCCGGGGAGTGTTCCGGCGTCCGGCGGCCGGGTGGTCCGGGGCACGAGCCAGGGGGTGGGCGGCGCGACGCGGGGCCGGTGCGGGACACTGGAGCACGTGACTCGGATCGTGATCATCGGTGGTGGGCCCGGCGGCTACGAGGCGGCGCTGGTCGCAGCGCAGCTCGGCGCGGAAGTGACCGTCGTCGACTGCGCCGGTCTCGGCGGCGCGTCGGTGCTCACCGACTGCGTGCCCTCCAAGACCCTCATCGCCACGGCCGAGGTGATGACGAACTTCGACTCCTCGCACGAGGAGCTCGGCATCATCATCGCGGACGACACGCCGCCGCTGGAGCAGGAGGCGCAGGTCGTCGGCGTGGACCTGGGGAAGGTCAACCGCCGGGTGAAGCGCCTCGCGCTGGCCCAGTCGCACGACATCACCGCCTCCGTCACCCGTGCGGGCGGCCGCGTGATGCGCGGCCGCGGCCGGCTGGAGCCGGACCAGGCGCCGGACGGCACCCGCCGCGTCGTGGTGACGACCGCGGACGGCGAGGAGGAGACGCTCGTCGCCGACGCGGTGCTGGTCGCCACCGGCGGTCACCCGCGGGAGATCCCGGACGCGTTGCCCGACGGCGAACGGATCCTGAACTGGACGCAGGTCTACGACCTGGACGAGCTGCCCGAGCAGCTCATCGTCGTCGGTTC
>DASSBO010000285.1:0-2468 GCA_035698655.1 Streptomyces sp. | reverse complement strand
CTGACGGTCCAGGAAGCCCTGGATCTCGCCCAGCTCGCCTGCGGAGAGCAGGAGGTCGCGGTCCGCGACCTCGGTCTGCTGGCCTCGGCCCTGCACAGGCCGCAGTCACAGATGTTCGGGGTCGAGGCGTACACGGATGTGTTCGAGAAGGCCGCAGCTCTGCTGCAGTCGCTGGCGATCAACCATCCACTGGTTGACGGCAACAAGCGCACGGCCTGGATATGCGTGGTCGTCTTCCTCGACCTGAACGGCGTCGACATGGCGGAGGTCGATCAGGACCGCGCCTTCGGCCTCATGCTCGACGTCGCGGCCGGCAAGGCCGAGGAGGTGGCGTGGATCGCAGGGGAACTGCGCGCGCTGCGCGCGCAGGCGTGACCGCGGCGCGCGGCGGTGCAAAGCGTCGCTGGGCGTTTGTCGGGCCAACCCAAATTCTGCTTATGTAGAAACATGTTCGACTCGCGGCACATCCGGACCTTCGACGAGGTCGTGCGGACCGGCTCGTTCTCCGGTGCCGCCCGCGCCCTGGGCTACACCCAGCCGGCGATCACCCAGCAGATGAAGGCGCTCGAGCGGGACGTCGGGACGCCGCTGTTCATCCGGGTCGGCCGGCGCATCCGGCTCACCGAGGCCGGAGAGGCGCTGTCCCGGCACGCCGGCGTCATCCTGGAGACCATCGCCACCGCCCAGCAGCAGATGTCGGCCATCACCCGGCTGCGCTCGGGCCGGGTGCGGGTCTGCGCCTTCCCCAGCGCCGGGGCGACGATCGTGCCCGAGGCGCTGTCGGCCCTCGCGGCCGAGCACCCCGGCGTGCGCGTCGAGCTGCAGGAGAGCGAGCCGCCGGAGTCCCTGGAGCGGGTCGCCCGCGGCGAGAGCGACCTCTCGCTCGCCTTCACCTACCCCGGCCTGCACGAACAGGTCCCCGACGAGCTCGTCGAGATCAAGCTGCTCGAGGACCAGCTGACCGTCGTCATGCCGGCCCGGCACGCGATGGCCGGCCGGCGGGCCGTCCGGCTCGCCGACCTGGCCGACGAGCGGTGGATCGCCGGGTGCCTGCGCTGCCGGGCGAACTTCCTGCACGAGTGCGCCGAGCTCGGCTTCGCCCCCGACATCGCCTTCACCACCGACGACATCCTCGTCGTGCAGAGCCTGGTCGCCGAGGGACTCGGCATCGCGATGATGCCGGGGCTGGTGCTGTCCTGCCTCAGCGACACCAAGGTCGCCGGGCGGTCACTCGACCCGGCCTCACGGCGGCAGGTCTCCGCCTACGTGCTCCGCGAGCACCTGCAGATCCCGGCCACCGCGCACGTGCTGGAGGCCCTCAAGGCGGCGGCCGCCCGCCGCGTCGGCTGCTGACCCATAAGGAGAGCTTGGGTACAGCCAAGAAACCCTCCTTGGACGTGATGGGTCATCCGGCAGCACGCTGCTGTCATGGCTACTCCGACCGCATCCGGCTCCACGGCCGCCCGCACGACCGAGCGTCTCGCCGCCCTCGTCGAGGACGTGCGGGCCGCGGTCGCCCGTGGCCTGGCACCCGACGTCACCGCCTACCTCGTGGGCGAGAAGCTCGCCCCGCACCTGGCCGCCCGCGACCTGCTCGCACCCGCGCAGTACGAGGGCGACCCGGACACCTACCGGCAGCACCTGCTGCACGCCGAACCCGACGGCAGCTTCTCCCTCGTGGCGCTCGTGTGGCTGCCCGGCCAGCGCACGCCCGTCCACGACCACGTCTCGTGGTGCGTGACCGGCGTCCACCAGGGCGAGGAGCACGAGCGCCGCTACCGGCTGCTGCCCGCCGAGGAGGCCGGCGGCACCGCGCGGCTCGTCGCCACCGAGGACGTCGTCAACCGCACAGGCGAGGTGTGCGGCTTCGCGCCGCCCGGCGACATCCACCGGGTGTGGAACGGCTGCGACGACAAGGCCGTCTCGATCCACGTCTACGGCGCGGACATCTCCCGCCTGGGCACCAGCGTCCGCCGCGTCTACGACCTCCCGGCCGACCGCTGATGGCCGTCCTGGGGGACAACCGGGCTGCGACCGCACCCACCGCACACGGCACCGGAGGCGACGCCAGGGGGGCCTCCGGCGTCGGGGCCGACCCCGGCCCCAGACCGCCCGTCGGGGCGGCCGGCAACGGCGCCGGCCGCCCCGGCGCGTGGCGCCGCACGCCGCCCGGACTGGCTCTGGCCGCCGGCGGTGTGCTGCTCGCGTGGGGCGTGCACCTGCTGCTGCCCGCGGTGCCGCTGCTGACCGCCGCGCTCGTCCTGGGCATCGTCGCCGCGCACCTGCCCGGCGTGCGGCCGTTCGTGGTCGGCACCGGGCGGCCCGGTCTGAGCTTCGCCGGCAAGCGGCTGATGCGGGCCGGCATCGTGCTGCTGGGCCTGAAGCTGGGCCTGAGCGACATCCTCGGGCTGGGCTGGGAGACGGTCGCGATGGTCCTCGCCGTCGTCACGGCGACGTTCTTCGGCACC